>NZ_JBSFPX010000085.1:0-29228 GCF_053588415.1 Mycobacterium sp. NPDC003449 | reverse complement strand
GGCCTGCGGTGCGCGTAGTAGATCGCCGGCAGGCTGATGTCCTCGGCGCCGACGTAGGCCGGTGTTCTCCCGCGACGGGATGCTGCTGGCGGTGCACCCGTTCATGGCGCCCCGCGACGGCGAGGAGGTGTTCGAGACGAGCGTGCGGTTCCGCACCGTCGGCGATGTCACCTGCACCGGCTGCGTCGAGTCCACCGCGTCGACGGTCGAGGACATCATCGCCGAGACCGCGGTGTCGCGGTTGACCGAACGGGGCGCGACCCGGGCCGACGACCGCATCTCGGAGGCCGGGATGGAAGACCGCAAGCGCGAAGGGTACTTCTGATGGGGCGAGCGAAGCGACGGGGGAAATAGATATGGGGCGAGCGAAGCGACGGGGGAAATAGACATGGCGACTCTGCTACGCATTGCCACCGCCGGCTCGGTCGACGACGGTAAGTCGACCCTGATCGGGCGGCTGCTGTTCGACTCCAAGGCGGTCATGGAGGATCAGCTGGCCGCCGTCGAGCGCACCTCCAAGGAACGCGGCCACGACTACACCGACCTGGCCCTGGTCACCGACGGTCTGCGCTCGGAGCGTGAGCAGGGCATCACGATCGACGTCGCCTACCGCTATTTCGCCACGGCCAAGCGGAAATTCATCATCGCCGACACGCCGGGGCACATCCAGTACACCCGCAACATGGTGACCGGTACGTCGACCGCGCATCTGGCGATCGTGCTGGTCGATGCGCGCCACGGGCTGCTGGAGCAGTCCCGGCGGCATGCGTTCCTGGCCTCGTTGCTCGGTGTGCAGCACGTCGTGCTCGCGGTCAACAAGATGGACCTGATCGACTGGGATCAGCAGAAGTTCAACGACATCCGCGATGAGTTCCACGCGTTCGCCGCCCGCCTGGACATCCACGACGTCACCACCATCCCGATGTCGGCGCTGCTCGGCGACAACGTGGTCAGCAAGTCCGACAAGACTCCCTGGTATGACGGGCCGGCACTGCTGAGCCATCTCGAAGACGTCTACGTGGCCGGTGACCGCAACCTGGTCGACGTCCGGTTCCCGGTTCAGTACGTGATCCGCCCGCAGACCCACGACCATGCCGATCACCGCAGCTATGCCGGCACGGTGGCCAGCGGTGTGATGCGGGTGGGCGATGAGGTCGTCGTGCTGCCCAGCGGCAAGACCACCACGGTCACCGCGATCGACTCGCCGACCGGCCCGGTCGCCGAGGCGTTCCCGCCGATGGCGGTGTCGGTGCACCTGGCCGACGATGTCGACGTCTCGCGCGGTGACGTCCTGGCCCGGGTCAACAATCAGCCGCACGTGTCGAGCGAGTTCGACGCCATGATCTGTTGGATGGCCGACGGTTCGGCGCTGGAGCCGGGCCGGGAATACCTGGTCAAACACACCACCAGGACCACAAGGGCGCGGGTGGCCGAACTGGATTACCGTCTCGACGTCAACACGCTGCACCGGGACAAGTCGGCCACCGCGCTCAAGCTCAACGAACTCGGCCGGATCACGCTGCGCACCCAGCAGCCGCTGGCCCTCGACGAGTACTCCCGCATCGGCGCGACCGGATCGTTCATCCTGATCGACCCCGACACCAACGGCACGGTCGCCGCGGGCATGGTGCGCGACACCACGCCGGTGGCCAATCGGACCGCCAGCCCGAACACGGCCCGGCACCATTCGCTGGTGTGCGCCGAGGACCGGCTGTCGAAGGGGCGCACGGTCTGGTTCACCGGGCTGTCGGGTTCGGGCAAGTCGTCGGTGGCGATGCGGGTCGAGCAGCAGCTGCTCGAACGGGGTTGCCCGGCCTACGTTCTCGACGGCGACAACCTGCGCCACGGGCTCAACGCCGATCTCGGCTTCTCGATGGCCGACCGGGCCGAGAACCTGCGCCGGCTGGCCCATATCGCCACGCTGATGGCCGATTCCGGTCTGACGGTGCTGGTCCCGGCGATCAGTCCGCTGACCGAGCATCGCGACCTGGCCCGCAGCGTGCACGCCGACCAGGGCTTCGACTTCTTCGAGGTGTTCTGCGACACCCCGCTGGAGGACTGCGAGCGGCGGGATCCCAAGGGGCTCTACAAGAAAGCCCGCGCGGGCGAGATCACCCACTTCACCGGTATCGACAGCCCGTATCAGCGGCCCAAGGATCCCGATCTGCGGCTGGTGCCCGACCGCGACGTCGACGAGCTGGCGCAACAGGTCATCGACCTGTTGGATGGTCGGCGATGAACGACCACGAACTGGCCGCCCGCCTGGCCACCCGGGCCGGTGACCTGCTGCTCGACGTCCGCGCCGATTTCGCCGACGTCACCGTCGAAGAACGTAAAGCCGCGGGGGACAAGCAGTCCCACGATTTCCTGATGGAACAGCTGTCGGAGCAGCGACCCGGCGACGCGGTCCTGTCCGAGGAGGGCTCGGACGAGGACAGGGCCGACCTGGCACGGCTGAGCGCCGAGCGGGTCTGGATCGTCGACCCGCTGGACGGCACCAGGGAGTTCTCCGAACTCGGCCGCGACGACTGGGCGGTGCACGTCGCGCTGTGGCAAGCGGGCGAGCTGGCCGCTGGTGCGGTCGCCCTGCCCGCCCAGAACACCACGCTGTCCACCCCCGAGGTGGCCGCGCCGCGCGCCTTCGACGGCCCGCCCCGGATCGTCGTCTCACGCACCCGCCCGCCTGCGGTGGCGCTGGCCGTGCGGGAGGCCCTCGACGGCACGCTCGTCGAAATGGGTTCGGCCGGTGCGAAGGTCGCGGCGGTGATCCGTGGCGTCGCCGACGTGTACGTGCACGCCGGCGGCCAGTACGAATGGGATTCGGCGGCGCCGGTCGCGGTGGCGCGGGCGGCCGGCCTGCACACCTCGCGCATCGACGGATCCCGGTTGCGTTACAACTCGACCGATCCCCGGCTGCCCGATCTGGTGGTGTGCAGGCCCGAACTGGCCGAGCAGGTCCTGGCCGTCACCCGTTAGCATCCGCGAGTTCGACGAAACCGTTGCCAGAGATGGCTTTTCGCGACGGTTACGTCGAATTCGGCGAAGCCTGGTCGCCGGCCGCCCCGGACCAGTAGGCTGGCTCACGTGACCCGTCCTACATTGCGCGAACTCAACGGTCTGCCCGCCGCTCCGGTCCGGCTTGCCGAGTCCGCCCTGGTGCTGATCGACTGCCAGAACACCTATACCCAGGGCGTCATGGAACTCGAAGGAGTGCGGGCCGCCCTCGACGAGACGGCCGGGCTGCTGGACCGGGCCCGCTCCGCGGGTATCCCGATCATCCACATCCAGCACTCCGGCGGTCCCGGATCGCCGTATGACATCGACGGGGAGAGCGGCGCGATCGTCGACGCGGTGGCCCCCCGCGCCGGTGAGCCGGTGGTGGTGAAGAGCTACCCGAACTCGTTCGTGCAGACCGATCTTCAGCAGCGGTTGCAGGAGAAGAACGCGTCGAACCTGGTGCTGGCCGGCTTCATGACACATATGTGCGTCAACTCCACCGCGCGGGGAGCCTTCAACCTCGGCTACGCGCCCACCGTGGTGGCCGCCGCGACCGCGACCCGGACGCTGGCCGGCCCGGACGGTGCCGCGGTGCCCGCGCTCGCCATGCAGTCGGCGAGCCTCGCCGCGATGGCCGACCTGTTCGCCGTGGTGGTGCCGGTCGCGGCCGACATTCCGGACTAGCGTTTCACGAACCGCACGAACGGGATTCGCTGACCCGCGGCCCGGAAATCGGCCTCCGACCCGTCGACCGAGAAGCCCATCAGGCGGGGTAGCAGATATTTGGCGAGTAGCCGGTGCTCCGTCGCGTACCTGCCGAAGATGTCGGCGCCCTCGTCCTGGTCGAGCGGCGTTGCGGTGACCGGTAGCGTGTGCCCGCCGACCTGGATCGTGACGTCCGGGGTGTGCAGCACGTTGCGGTACCACGCCGCCTTGGGTCCCCACCCGGAGGCGACGACGAAGCTGCCGGTTTCGCGGTCGTGGTCGACGACTTCGAGTACCACCTCGCGTTCCTTGCCCGTCACCCGCCCGATGTGGTGCAGCACCATGATTCGGTTGCCGAACAGCCGGCCCAGCCCGATCCGGTACAGCTGAATCGGCGCCCGGTACAGCAGTCTGCTCAAACCCTTTGGCGGGTGGACGTCCTTGATGATCTTCACGATTGCCGTCCCTTCAGGGGCGATGCCGACCCCGATAGTTAAACGCTACTGCAATTATTGCATACTGCAACAGTGCTGACTCGCGGTAACCCCAGGCTCGCGTCACCATGGCCCCTGATCCTGCGCTGGTTGCGAGGGGGTTCGTCGGCACTGGTCCCGTTGGCGATTGTGGTCGGCGCGGTCACCGGCCTCGGTGCGGTGGCATTCCGCTGGCTGATCACCACGTTCACCCGGATGTTCACCGGATACGACGACTACTCCGACCTTGGGCGGGTGGACAGCGCCCACTGGCCCGGGTTGGGCCTCTGGTTTCTGCTGTTGGCTCCGGTGGTTGCCGGGGCGATCTACGGACCCGTCGTCCATCGATTCGCCCCCGAGGCGCGCGGGCACGGCGTTCCCGAGGTGATGTTCGCGGTCGGCCGCCGCGGCGGCCGGATCGCGCCGCGGGTGACGCTGGTGAAGGCGTTGGCCTCGGCGCTGTGCATCGGCGGGGGTGGATCGGTCGGGCGTGAGGGTCCGATCGTGCAGATCGGATCGGCGGCCGGTTCGACCGTCGCGCAGTTGCTGCGGCTGGACGTCACGCGGGTCCGGCTGTTGGTGGCCTGTGGTGCGGCGGGCGGAATTTCGGCGACCTTCAACACCCCGCTGGCCGGGCCGTTCTTCGCGATGGAATTGATCCTGCGCGACTTCGCCGCCGAATCGTTTGGCGCCGTGGTCCTCTCGAGCGTCACCGCCGCCGTGGTGGGTCGGGCACTGCTCGGTGACGAGCCGTTCCTGGATCTTCCGACGTTCGCGGTCCGCGGACCGATGGAGTACCTGCTGTACATCGCGCTGGGAGCGCTGGTCGGGCTCATCGGCGTGGCGTTCTCGAAGGTGCTCTATCTCGTCGAGGACGTCTGCGACTGGGCCTGGCGCGGTCCCGAGTGGGCCCGCCCCGCGGTCGGGGGAATCCTACTTGGCGCGCTCCTGATCGCGTTGCCCCAGATGTACGGCGTCGGCTATCCGGTACTCGAGAACGCGGTCGAGGGTCGTTATCTGATCGGAATGTTGCTGTTGCTGATGGTCGGCAAGATGTTCGCGGCCAGCCTGACCATAGGAATCGGTGGGTCCGGCGGTGTGTTCGCCCCGACCTTGTTCGTCGGCGCCATGGCGGGCACCGCATTCGGCACCGTCGTGCACGGCCTGCTGCCCACCGCGACCGAATCGGCAGGCGCGTACGGGCTGATCGGGATGGCCGCGGCGTTGGGCGGGGCCACCAGGGCCCCGATCACCGCCGTGATCATCCTGTTCGAACTGACCGGTGAGTATTCGATCATCCTGCCGTTGATGGCCGCGGTGGCGATCGCCGCAGGCACCGGGCGACTGCTGTCGAGGGAGACGATCTACACCGCGAAACTGTGGCGCCGCGGCGTCGACCTCGAGGTGCCGCCCGGTCCGGCGTTCACAGCCGCGCAGATCGCCGAGCCCGCACCGGAACCCCTGTCGGAGAACGCAACCATGGATACCGCCGCGGCCGCGTTCGCGTCCGCGCGGGGTGGATTGTTGCCCATCCTCGCGGCGGACGGCGGCTACCGGGGCTGTATATCGGCCGGGGACCTCACCGCAGCGCTCGGCGAGCCCCGGCCGCCCGACACCGTCGCGAACCTGGTGTGCCAGACGCCTACCATCGATATCGATGCGGAGTCCGAGGACATCCTGGCCGCACTGTCGGGCCGCGGCGCCACCGGCCTCCCGGTGACAGCCGCCGATGGAGCCGAGCTCGTCGGCTGGATCACCTACGAGTCCGTGATCGGCCGGCTGCATCCGGCGACCGGGCGCGGCCAGGGAGAGGTGACCCCATGAGTATCGTCCGGATTTGTCGGATACCCGCCGCAGTCGGCATTTTCGCCGTCCTGGCGATATCGGTCGTGGGATGTGGGGACCGTGACGGGTCCGCCACGCCCGCTCCGACGGCATCCGCGGCCTCGGCGCCGATTCTGAACCCGTACACCGCAGAGCATCTCGTCAAGGCCATCGCCGATGCCGGACTGCCGGTGCCCAACCCGCGTGAGGTCACCGAACGGCAGTGCCAGGGCATCGGCTGCACCGCCGATATCGAGACCGATACCGTCTCGGTGATCACGTTCCCCAACACCGGGCGGGCCGAACTCCATGCCGGTGTCACGCCCGGCGCCTATCAGATCGCGAACGTGGTCATGACGTTCGCGCCGTCGGTGGCCCCCGAGCGTCGGGGCGCCTACCGGTCGGTGCTCAGCCGCCTGGTCGGCTGACTCACAGGTCGCTGTGGTCGGGAGGCTCCCCGCCGGCCGCGGTGAAGGCGGCCAGCGCGGTGACCAGTCCGCGCCGCTCGCGGACCGGCATCGCCTCGACCACCCGGGCGATCTCGGACCGGCGCCGGTCGGTCACCGTGTCCACGACCTCGCGTCCCCGCGGGCTCAGTTCCACCAGCAGTTCGCGACGTGAGTTCGGATGCGGCCTGCGGTCGATCAGGCCGGCGGTGACGAGTCGTTCGACCATCCGGCCGATGGTCGAGGGCTGAACGTCGAGCAGTCCGGCCACCGTCGCCAGGTTCGACGGTCCGCGGGTGGACAGGATGACCAGCGCGCGGAACTGGGGGACCGTGATCGACTCGTCGACCTCGGCGATCGAGCGCGCCGACATCGCCACCAACAGCCGCGATGCGGTGACCAACGCATCGGTGATCACATCCACCGACTCGTCGATCGTCGCCTCATCTCCGGCGCTCACCGGCTCACCTCTCGATCACACCCGTCGATTACCTCTCGGGTATACCAGCACCGACGCGGACTCATTCCCTCGACATAGACAGTTGCACAGAGCTATTGTTGCCGTAGGCAAATTCTTTGTGATCCCCCGTCGCCGAGGAGGGTGGGATGTCGAAGGCGGTCATCTGCGGAGCGGGCATCGCCGGTCTGGCGGCGGCCAACGCACTGTCGCGGCGCGGCTGGCAGCTGGTGCTGGTGGAGCGGGCGCCCGGGCCCCGGTCGCAGGGCTACATGATCGACTTCTTCGGCCTCGGATACGACGCCGCGGAGGCGATGGGTCTGCTGTCCGCGATCGACGAGATCGCCTGCCGTATCGACGAGATCGAGATGGTCGACACCCAGGGGCGCCGTCGCGCGGGGGTGTCCTACGCGCAGTTCGCCGAGGCGGTCGGCGGCCGGCTGCACAGCGTCATGCGGCCCGACCTGGAAAGGGTGCTGCGGGAGCATTTGCCCGCCGACGTCGATCTGCGGTTCTCGGCCGGGGTGGCGGATCTGGCCGACCGTGGCGACTCGGTGACCGTCACCCTCGACGACGGCTCGACGGTCGACGCCGACCTGGTGATCGGGGCGGACGGGGTGCACTCGACCGTGCGGTGCCTGGCCTTCGGTGAGGAATCGAAGTTCCTGCGGTACTTGGGGTTTCACACCGCCGCCTTCGTCGTCGACGCTCCCGAGATCTGCGCGGAGATCGGCGGACGTTTCGTGCTCACCGACGCCCACCGGCGCCAGATGGGCCTCTACGCCCTGCGCGACGGCCGGATCGCGACCTTCGTGGTGCATCGCAGCCCCGACCCGGCACCACCCGAGGACGTGTACGCCACGTTGCAGGACACCTACAGCGACCTCGGTTGGATCATCCCCGAGGTGCTGGACCGCTGCCCGCCCGCGGCCGATGTGTATTACGACCAGGTGGCTCAGATCGTGCTGCCGAGGTGGAGCGCCGGCCGCGTCGTCATCCTCGGGGACGCGGCCTATGCGGTGTCGCTGCTGGCCGGCCAGGGCGCGTCGCTGGCGGTGGCCGGGGCATACGTGCTGGCCCGCGAGCTGGAGCGGTCGCAGACCATCGACGAGGCGCTGGTGGCGTACGAACGGATCTGGCGCCCGGTGGTCGAGGACAAGCAGCGCGTCGGCCGCGGAGCGGCGGACTGGTTCCTGCCCAAATCCGCGGTCAAACTGTGGATCCGCCGCCTGGCCCTGCGCACCGCGCACATTCCGCTGGTCTCCAATCGGATCGGCGGGATCCTGGCGGGCAAGCCGACCGCAGTCCTGTCCACGCTCACCTCGCAGTCCCACTGAAGCCCCCACCGCCTGGCCCGATCGCGCCGCGCCACCCCGGTAGGGCGTCGGCCCGGGTTGCTCAACTGGCAGAATCCACCCCATGCGGATGTCGGCGAAGGCGGAGTACGCCGTCCGCGCCATGGTGCACCTGGCCACGATCGGCGACGGCGAACTGGTCAAGACCGACGATCTCGCCAAGGCCCAGGGCATACCCGCACAGTTCCTCGTCGACATCCTGTCCGATCTGCGCACCGACCGGCTGGTGCGCAGCCACCGCGGCCGCGACGGGGGCTACGAACTGGCGCGCCCCGCAGGCCGGATCAGCGTGGCCGATGTGCTGCGCTGTATCGACGGGCCGCTGGCCAGCGTGCGCGATATCGGCCTCGGCGATCTGCCCTACTCCGGGCCGACCGCGGCCCTGACCGATGTCTGGCGGGCGCTGCGGGCCAGCATGCGCTCGGTGCTCGAGGAGACCAGCCTGGCCGATGTGGCCGCCGGAACTCTGCCCGCGCACGTCACCCGGATGGCGGGCGCCTACCTCGACCAGGAAGAGCGGCGCGGGCACGGCTAGTCCGGCCGATTTCGCAGGGCGCCAGCAGCTTTCGCCGATCAGCCCCCGTACGGTCGGGTGATGATCTCCAGATAGTGCCCGGACGGGTCCTGGAAGTACACGCCACGGCCGCCGTCATTGTGGTTGATCTCGCCGGGCCGGGCGCCGTGCGGATCGGCCCAGTGCTGCATGCCCCGGTCGCGGATCCGCCCGTAGATCGCGTCGAACTCATCCTCGGAGACCAGAAACGCGTAGTGCTGCGGGTGGATATCCGCATCGGCAGGGGCCTGGGCGTAATCCAGGCTGACGCCGTGGTTGAGGGTGACCGCCAGAAACGGGCCGAATTCCTTGGCGCTGGGCAGGCCGAACAGTTCGGTGAAGAAGACCGCGGACTCCTGCCGGTCTTTCGAAGCGACGATGGTGTGGTTAAAGGTGATCGCCATACCCGCCCAGTAAACCCGCGTGCGAGTGCCGTTGCCAACGGTGCAGGATGAGGGCATGCCCAACGCCGCCGTTCTCACCGGTCCGCGGGTACGTCTGCGGGCACCTGTCGTCGACGACGCCGAGGCGCTGTTCACCCGCGTCGCCACCGATCCGGAGGTCACCCGCTATCTGTCCTGGCGTCCGCACCCCGACGTCGGTGAAACCCGGCGGGTGATCATGACGTTGTTCAACGCCGGGGACGAACAGACCTGGCTGATCGAGGTGGACGGCGAGGTGGCCGGACTGTGCGGGCGGCGCAGGCCGCAACCGCACGCCGTCGAGCTGGGCTACTGTCTGGGCCGCCGGTGGTGGCGCAGGGGATTGATGTCGGAGGCGGTCGCGCTGCTGATCGACGACCTGCGCGAGGATCCGTCGGTCTATCGGGTCTCGGCGTACTGTCACGTCGACAACGCCGGATCGGCCGGCGTGCTGCGCAGCTGCGGACTGGTCCTGGAGGGCCGGCTCGCTCGCTACGGCAGTTTCCCCAATATCAGTGCGGAGCCGCAGGATGTCCTGCTGTTCGGAAAGGCAGTGCGGTAATGGGCACATTCGATCTTCGGGCGTTGCGCAGGCCGGTGGTGGTGGCGCCGATGGCCGGCGGGCCGTCGACCCCGGAGCTGGCCGCGGCGGGCAGCGCTGCCGGCGGGCTCGGTTTCCTCGCGGCCGGCTATCTCAGTGCCAAGGCACTCGGTGAGCGGATCGATGCGGCGCGCGCGTTGACCACCGAAGCCCTCGGGGTCAATCTTTTTGCGCCACAGCCGAGTGCGGGGACCGCCGCCGGGATCGAGGCCTACGCGGCTGCGCTGGCCGACGAGTCCGGGCGCTACGGTGTGGCGCTGGGCGAACCGCGCTACGACGACGACGCGTGGGCGGCCAAGCTCGACGTCGTGCACGATCTGCACCCCGAGGTGGTCTCGTTCACGTTCGGATTGCCCGACGAGCGGGAGATCGCGCGGTTGCGCGGCGCGGGGATCACCACCGTGGGCACGGTGACCACGCTCGACGAGGCGCGATCGGCGGTGGCTCGCGGCGTGGACGCCGTCGCGGTGCAGGGCCCGGCGGCGGGCGGTCACCGCGGCACCTTCGACCCGGCCGCCCAACCGGCCACCGAGCCCCTCGACGAGCTGCTGGCGGCCGTGCTGGCCGCCGTCGACGTCCCGGTCGCCGCGGCGGGCGGGTTGGGAACCGCCGAGCAGGTTGCGGCCGTGCTGGCCGCGGGTGCCGCGGCGGCCCAGCTCGGCACCGCGTTCCTGCTCGCCGACGAGGCAGGCAGCAGCCCCGTGCACCGGGCCGCGCTGCAGAGCCCCGAGTTCACCGAAACGGTTGTCACCCGGGCGTTCTCCGGCCGCTATGCACGCGGTCTGCGCAACCGGTTCATCGTCGAACACGACGCAGAGGCGCCGTTCGGCTATCCCGAGATCCACTACCTGACCAGCCCGGTGCGCAAGGCGTCGGTGGCCGCCGGTGACCCGCATGCCACCAACGTGTGGGCGGGCACCGGCTTCCGTAACACCAGGACCGGCCCGGTCGCCGAGATCATGGCGGGCCTGACCTGAGTCCGTCCGGTCACGGCCGCTGCGCGCTCACGCTTTCCACCACGACGTCACCGCTGTCCGAACGGGCCACGATCTCGGCGAGCGCCGCGTCGAGGCTGGTCGTCTCGGGCACCCGCACCCTGGTCGAGGATTCGGACTGGGCCCGGACCAGATACGGCCCGCGTTCGGGTAGGCCGAGCACGACATCGCCATTCCGGCTGACCGCCTCCACGCTGCGGGGTGCGGCGTCCTTGAAGTCGGCGGTGATGTCCCCGTCGGAGGTGTTGGCGCTGAACTCTTCGGTGACCGCGACGGGTTCGCGGGTGCTGACATCGCCGTTGACCGTGTGCACCTCGATCCGCCGGGCGGCGCCGCGCAGGATGATCGCACCCTCGGTGGTGCGGGCGATCAGCTGATCCAGATCGGCCTGGGCGATCACCGCGCCGATCTGCTGCCGGGTATCGACCGTCAGACGCCGGGCCTGTTCGGGCGGCAACGCGATGACGATCTCACCGCCGCGGGCCCAATCCAGCATCGGTGACGGATTGCCCGCGATCTTGATCCGGGTCTCGTTGCCCTCGGTGTCCAGCGTGAGCCGGTGCTCCCCGCTGCGGGTGGTGTTGACCAGGCGCAGATCCGCGGTGGCTTCCCGGTTCTCGCGGTCGGCCGTGATCCGGATCGCGATGGGGACCTGCGCCGTGTCGATCACGAGCGACCGCATCGCCGTGGGCAGCGTCTGGTGGTCGGTGACCACCCGCAGGTTGCTCACCCCCCAGGCCGCCACCCCCAACCCGGCCAGCGTGGTGGCCAGCAGCAGGGCCGCCGCGGCGATCAGCACCCCCCGCAGCGTGGTGCGCCCGCCGGGGGTCAGGTGTGGTGGTGGGGCGACCGGAGGTGGGGCGGCGATGGTGGTCACGGTGAAAGTCCTTCCCGGTGTTGGTGGCTGGTCACGACTCGAGGAAGCGCAGCACCGCCAGCACGCGGCGGTTTTCGCTCTCGTCGGGGGAGAGGTCGAGTTTGGTGAAGATCGAGGCGATGTGTTTCTCGGCCGACCCGACCGAGATGTGCAGTGCCGTGGCGATCGCCGAGTTCGTCCTGCCCTCGGCCATCAACTGGAGAACCTCGTGTTCGCGGGGAGTCAACTGGTGCAGCGCGTTTCGCCGGCGTGATCGGAGCAAGATCTGTGACACCACCTCGGGGTCGAGCACGGTTCCGCCGCCGCCCACCACGTCGACGGCGTCGAGGAACGCGGGCACGTCGGCGACGCGATCCTTGAGCAGATAGCCGAATCCTTTTGTGTCCGAGGAGATCAGGTCGGCCGCATAGCGTTCCTCGACATAGTGCGAGAGCACCAGGACAGCGGAGTCCGGATTCTGGCTGCGCAGCAGCGCCGCGGCCCGGATCCCTTCGTCGGTGAACGTCGGGGGCATCCGGACGTCGACGATGGCCAGGTCGGGCCCCAGCTCGTTGACCAGTCGCAGCAGGTTGGTGGCATCGGGCACACCGGCGAGGACCTCGTGCCCGGCGTCGGCGAGGATGCGCTCGATACCCGCCCGCAGCAGCGCCGAGTCCTCGGCGATCACGACGCGCATGGCAGTACCGCCGTGACGATCGTCGGTCCGGTGACGGGGCTGGTCACCCCGAACGATCCACCAGCGGCCCTGACCCGCTCCTCCAGCCCGCGTAGGCCGGTGGCGTTCTCGCCGGCGTCGATGACCGCGCCGCCGCGGCCGTCGTCGAACACCGATACGTGCAGCGCGCCCGCGGATTCGTCGAACCGCACGGTGACCACCGCCTGGGTGGCGCCGGCGTGTTTGGCGATGTTGGTCAGCGCCTCGGCGACCACGAAATACGCCACGCTCTCCACCTCGTCGGGCAGCCGCCGGGGCAACTCGACGTGCAATGTGGTGGGCACGCCCGAGGTCTCCGCGCGTTGCACCACCGAGGACAACGCGGCATCCAGTCCCCGGTCGGCCAGGATCGTCGGGGCGATGCCGCGCACCACGTTGCGCAGTTCGACCAGCGCGCTCTTGACGTCCTCATGCGCCTCGGCGATCAGCGATCTCGCCGCGGGTGGGTCGGAGTCCAGCTTGGTCTGGGCCAGCCCGATGGTCATGGCCAGCGAGACCAGCCGCGGTTGCACGCTGTCGTGCAGATCCCGTTCGATCCGGTGCCGTTCGGTCTGTGCCGAGGACACCGCGCCCTGCCGCGCATCGGCCAGCGCGTTGACCTGGTACCGCAGCGCCGCGGTGGACGACGGCGACAGCAGCCACCGGTCGATCGCGGCGTCCAGCGCGGGCGCGAAGATCAGGATCGCCGCGGCGGCGGCCAGTGCGACGATCGCCAGCAGCCACGCGATGGCTGGTGAGACGAATGTCAGCCCGGCGCCGGCATCGCTGCGTCCGATCGCCATGGCCGCCGCGGGCCCGAGAAACGCGAACAGCAGCAACCCGAACGCGATCGCGGTGGCCAGCACGTCATAGACCATCCGCAGGAAATGGTGGGCCACCCCCTTCCAGAACCGGGTACTGCTGACGTCCAGCCACACCTGATGGGCCCACCGCTGAAATCCCGTGTAGTGCGACATCGGTCGGGGTGGGACGCCGATGCCGAGGCCGAACACCACTTCGCTGCGGACCCGCTCGACCCACTCGACGCCGCGCATCAGGTAGATGAACACCACCCCGGCGAGCAGGAAGCCGATCACCGACGGTATCGATGACACGCCGATCACCATGATGGACAACGGAATCCAAAGCCACACCGTTGCCACGGCGGCGCCGGTGATCATCGACGCACTCGGCGTGACACCGATGTTGCGGCGCCGTGCCACCGGCTCGACGGGCCTGGGGTCGGGCATGGGAACGACGGGTGGACCCGTTTCGCTGATTGCGACCATGTGTTCAACCTACGAACTCGGGGCCCCGGACGACACAGCGTTTTCCTCAGACCCGGGTGGGGGTTTACCCCACCCCGGGATCGCCGTCCGCTCACGGTGTCACCGCCGTGGCATGCCAGAATCCACTCGTGCGGGTTGGGATGACGATGCCGGTCATGGAACCACGGCTAGACGCGGCGACCCTGCGGTCCTGGGCGCACATCATCGACGGCGGACCCTTCTCATCGCTGTGCTGGGGTGAGCGGATCGCGTTCGACAATCCCGACAGTCTGACCCTGCTCGGGGCCCTGGCGGCCTGGACGGATCGGGTCCGGCTGGTCACCACCGTGGTGGTGCCGCAATTGCACGACCCGGTGCGCCTGGCCAAGGCCCTGGCGACCGGGGATGTGCTCAGCGGCGGCCGGTTGACCGTCGGCATCGGGGTCGGTGGGCGCCACGAGGACTACCGCGCCGTGGGCGCCGACCCGGCCACCCAGACCCGCGGCGGCATGGCCGAACGTGTCGCGGTGATGAAGCGGGTGTGGGCGGGCCAGAAGGTCACCGATTCGGTGCTTCCGGTGGGTCCGCCGCCCGTGCAGGCCGGCGGGCCGCCGCTGCAGATCGGCACGATCGGACCGAAGACCGTGCGCGATGCCGCCGCCTGGGCCGACGGTGTGGCGGGCATGACCCTGGATCTTGACCTCGACCGGCAGGCCGAGCTGTTCGACATCGCGCGCGCCGCCTGGGCCGCCGCGGACAAGCCCGAACCGCACCTGGCGACGTCGTTCTGGTTCGCGCTCGGGGAACCCGACGAGGCGCGGGCACAGGTGCACCGCCACCTGCGCCACTACATGAACTGGATCCCGGCCGAATACGTCGACGCGATGGCGCCGGTCACCGGGTGGGCGGGCACCGCCGACGAGTTGGCCGGTGTGCTTCGCAGGTTCGCCGACATCGGCACCGACGAGGTGCACCTCATCCCGACCAGCACCAGCATCGATCAGTTGCGCCTGGCGGCCGATGTGGTGACAAGCCTCACCTGACCCGCTCGCCGTGGCGGGCTGAGGCCTGGCCACCGCACCGCGGGGCCGACCGCAGGAATCACCCGACGAGTGGATGCGTTGCACGATTGGTACTGACCTGCGGGTTTGCCGGTGGTGGCTAACGCTCGGGGGCGGTGGGACGATGGATAGTCGGAGGCCGCAATTCGGCTGATGTTGACGAGGAGTAGGTAGTGATGTTCGCGAAGACGATTGCCGCGGTGGCCGCCACCGCGGGTGCCATGGGTTTTGCCGCCATCGGTCTCGGTGCCGGCCAGGCGAATGCCGACCCGGACTGGTGGGTGCCGATCCCGCCGCCGGGCCATGTCGGGCAGATCGTCGGGGTGCCGCCCGGACATATCGGCCAGCTGCCGTTCGTGCCGCCGCCGGGGCATTGGAATAAACCCGGCAAGTGGTTGCGGTAACTCTGGCGTCACCACCGAACAGGGTGATCCCACTTGGCTTTTCGCTCCGGATTTGTGATGTCCGGGAATAACCGAGGCGGTTGATCGATTCCACCTTGTGGGCCGCGCAGATCGTGGCGGCCGACGAGAGACCGAGTGGGGTGGTCGAACGTGGAATCGAAACCAAAGAAGAAGCAGTTGAAGTCGTGGTCAGCGGGTATCGGGCTGACCGCAACATTGGCGATGGCGGTGCTGAGTGTGCTGGTCAGCCGGGCGCCCGCGGGTGCACAGGATTTTCTGCAGGCACCGATGCTGACCGGTAGCACGAAGACCCAGACAACCCCGGGCAATGCGCCCGAGACATCTGTCGCCACACCGTTGTTCACCTTCACGACACCGGAGGGCTTCGCAGTACCGCACTAATCGCGGGGTGTGAGCATAATCATCGTATTCACCAGCGGCGTAACATTTTTCGCCGCGGATACGGCTTGCCCGCGGGGCGATGGGGCCCATGGGCAAAACACACGTGGATCCCGTTGTGTGTCAAGGTGATTCGTGCGAGCGTCGTCGGTGCCGGCCGCGATAACGTGGCCGGCACCGCAGGCGCTCGGCGAGTGGTACCACGCGGAATTTGGGCGCTGATCTTGACCGGCTGGCGGGCCGCGTGGCTCTGAGCTGCACCTATCCACTTTTGCGGATTTCGTAGTATTTCCCTAGGGGAACGACTAAATACGTATTCTGTTAGGTGGGTTACACGCGGATCCGAACGATGTCACAATTGGCGCGGCACCCGAGAATTTGCCAGTCAGCCGGGGGTGGGGGTCGTGGGTTCGTCGTACGTTCAAGTCGCTGCAGGTGTCTGTGTGATCACCGTGGGCGTCATGATCGGTGCTCCCGCCGTCGCCTCCGCCGAGCCCGATGCCGACGGTGCGACAACCGCGAGCGTCGACGCGAGCCCCGACGTGACCGACAGCGGCTCGACGACGCCGACGACCGGTGCCACCGACGGGGATACGAGTGCGACGCCGACCACTGTCAGCGCCGCCGACAGCGCAGCCGACAGTGCCGCCGCGGCGGAGCGGGACGCCGTTGAAGGCGTGGCGAGCACGTTCGGTTCGGGCCGCGAACCCGGCGATCCGGTGACCACCGGCACCGTGGAGCCGACCGAGTCCTCGCAGCCGGAACCGACTGTCACGAGCACCGGCAGCGACGGTGCGACCGGCACCGACTCCGGTGCCGTCAGCGCCGATGGCGACGCGGCCGGTTCGAGCTCTGCTCCGGCGGACGATGGGTCCGGTCCGGTGTCGGGGTCGTCCGGGACGTCGGGGGCGACCGGGTCGACGTCGACGACGACCGGAACGCCCGCCGCGGCGCCGGTGAGCGACGCCGCGGCCGCTACGAACGTGGCTCCGGCCGCCGCGCCGGTCGAGGTGGCGCCGGCTCCCGATGTGACGCCGGTGCCCTACCTGACGCTGTGGGCCTCCCGGGTGTTGGCGCCGATCGCCGACATCATCCAGGCGGTCCGCTGCCTGATCGCCAAAGTGGTGGTCGCGCCACTGGCAAACCTGCAGCGCGACCTTGCCCAACTGTTCGCCATCGCCGGTATCGGCCCGGCGATGGACAGCCTCGCCCGGGTCGGGGTCAAGCTGCCGGCATCGGTGCGCGGCGCACTGGAGGCGATGTTCACCCGGGGTGCGCCGACCGCACCTCCGGGAACGGCGAGGCTGACCCGCCCGGCCACGCCCGCATCGATCGGCGCGTCCGCCGCGCTGGGCGAGGACCGGCGGGCGCCGGTCGCCGAGCCGGTGGCCCGCGCGGCGGGTGCGCCCGGCCCGCATTCGTTCCTCGACCAGGTCGGCGAGAAAGTACTGGAGATTCCGACACTGCTCGGGTTGGCCGTCGCCGCCCTGCCGGGACTCGGTGGCCTGCTGATGCTCACCGCGGCCGGCACGGAGCTGGGTTACCGCCAGGCCAAGGCCCGGCTGGCGGTGAGCATGCAGCAGGGGATCGCCCGATTCGTGCCCGTGGAACCACCGGATACCGGCCGGGGCGGGACGCTGGTCTTTCTGCATCCGAGGGCGGCCCGACGGCACGCGTCGGACGTCACATCCGCCCTGGACGAAGCCGCCTGAGTGGCTTCAGTCGACGTGTATGACGCCCGCAGCGCCTTGCTGGAGAAGCGCGCCGAGCATGGAGATGTGACCATCGACGTCGAGGGTGAGTTGGTCGAGAACCCCGGCCACCCCTGCTAGAGGCGACACGGCGGGCCGTACACAGGCCTGAGCAAATCGGTTCCTGGCTCGCTGTACTATCTGCGGCGATCAGACCCCAGCAGGGGGCCTGACGGGCAGGAGAAACCGGATGCTGAAGAAGACCGTTCTAGGATTTGTCGCCGCCGCAGCGCTCAGTCTGCCGCTAGCCGGCGTGGCGGGGGCCGAGGACGAGGAGAAACCCAATCCACTGTCCGCCGAGGGACTGTGCGGCTGCAATATCCCCACGCTCTCGGTCGGTGGGCTGCTCGGTCACGAGGAGTGGGCGGAGGACGGCAACCACCCGCTGTCGGCCGAAGGGTTCCCGAAGTTCCTCAAATCCATAAGCCCGACTTTCGGCGACGGCCGCAACGGCATCCCCACCGACAAAGCTGGCGGAACCGGCTAGGACGAACGAAGAAACCCCCGATTCGCATGCCGCGAGTCGGGGGTTTCTTCTTGTCTCTGGGTGATGGTGTTCGTGACCCTACGTGGCGTTCAGGGCGGGCAATGGTTCTGAAACCGTCGGTCCTGTAGTCAAGGTGGTGAAGATTGATCCGGTGCCCGGCCAGGGGGTCGTCCGGTCCTCGCAGTTCATCGAACAGCCCGACGTGGCGAGCTGGCCGCCTGGCAGTTTAGATATCGGCAACAATCGATCCACTGACGTGAATTTTGATCCGGAAAACACCAAGGTGACGACGTACATTGACTACGAGAATGGCATCGTCGTGCTCCGGCAGAACCCATCGGTCGAGATTACCGAGAACGGTGAGCTTGGCCAGGTTAAGGTTGGTACGCCAGAAGGGGAGGTGTGGCAGACACCGGACGGGGCGGTCCGCATCAAATACGACTCTGCGAACCCCTTCGCACCAGATATTGCCCAGAATCCGCCCTGGCCTTTCCAGGACCATCCAGTGTCTGTGACCGGAGACTTAGTGTTCACGCCGCAGGAGGGCGGTATCCGGGTCGACGGTACGCGTTCCGATTACCCTTCACTGGAGGTGTATCAAGATATGCCTGACGGCACAACGAATACCGTCTTGGTTGATCCAGCGGCTAGCGGGCGGTCGCTGGGGCCTGCGACAAACCTGCCGTTTCATCACGATGTTGGAGCAGCAGGTGGCGGTGCGTTCGCACCCTTCGACACTGGAGCGTACAACCCGAAATACGATGTAAAGGTTCCGCTGCCATCCACACCGTTCGGCCCTACATCAAGTCCTCCCTCGGTGCCCATTCCAACTGGCCGTGGTCAGTTCTGATCATGGGAACGCCTATCAGTGAGCCGAACGACGCCGCAGTGTGGAAAATCGCAACCTGGTCGTCGCCATTCGTAACGCAAGGTGTTCTAGCGCTGATGTTTATCGCGCAGTGGGTACTCGGGCAGCTTGGTTTATTTCCGGCGCGCGAGCGCGCGTGGTTCCTGGCGGGCTTGGGCATAAGCATGGTTGTATCGCTGACCGTAGGTGCTACGCTATTGACGCGCCAATCGCCCCGTATGCGCGGCGTGGCTTTGAGCATTCTCGGGTCGTCCGCTGTCGTTCTGGTGGGTGGAATTATCTTTGGCTTTTGGATGCTCTAGAAGTGAGATTAGTTAATGACCAATGAAGCTGTAGCGCAAGAGAAGTACGGCCCAGCGGGCTTTGTCGCCGCCCTTGTGCATATCTTTATTCTCAATTTTGCGACACTGGTTATTGCCGCTGTAGCGTTCCCGGTATTGTTTTACTTTGCGCCGATTTTACTTGGTGATTTGCTCGTATCTGTGGTCCTAATGACCCGTCCTGCCAAACTCGGTCAAATTGGCCGTGGAATGCTTATTGGATGGCTATCGGCACCCGTATCGCTGATACTTTTTGCCAGTGTGTTTATCGTAGGAAAAGCGATTGGGCTTTGATGGCATGGATCATTATGCTGTCTGTGCTGTGGATTTGATTACGTCGGCAATCCGCAATGCGACCGCGGTCGCATTGCCGGCGTTGATGGAATCGGTTGTGCGCCAGCCTGTGTCGGCGACCTGGACATCCACGAGGTACCGCAGCGTACGTGTTGCCTTGACTGACGACGTTGTGGGTTATCACGGTCGTTCGCTGGCAGCGTTGCCATTGGGTGCTGAATTTGCAGTACCAGGCGCGGGCTCCCGGCTGAACCAGGTTCCGCTATGCCGACAGTCACTGAGAAATTGGGGCGAGGGTAGGTCGCCACATCGGGATTTGTCTGCCACAGAATCGTTCTCGTAGAGAGTACGGGAGCATTTGGGTACGTCTGACGCTCTCACACCCCAAAATATCGAGGAAACGCACGCACCCGGCTAGTGACGAACACGAATGGAAGCGTCGGGGCGCGAAAGCACATACATGGCATGCCCGTGACACAAGGGGCCTAAATAGGCTGCCTGACCTGCGTAGAAGCGGTGGTGCCCCCGGCAGGATTCGAACCTGCGGCCTTCTGCTCCGGAGTCACATCAGATGTGTCCATCGTGGGGTACGTGTGAGTACGAAAAGGCTTGCCTACCACGTCTTTTGACCCGAAAGTGTGTATTGGTGTCCATCGCCGTCTGGCGTGACTTGTGACATCGTCGCAACATCGAAGCGCGCCGCGCTGTTGGGTTTGATCCTCACGTCTCGTAACGTAGTTGTGTAAGAACTACACGACGACGAAAGGCCCGACCATGTCCACCACCATCAACGCATCGCTGTACCCCGCTGACGCCGACGAGGACAGCGATCCCAACGCGATCACCCTCACCGCTACCGCTGCTGACGCTGACGCCGCCTGGGGCGAGCTGCGCGCCCGCATCGCAAGCGTGCTGGGTGTCGATGCACTTGGCGACATCGAAGCGCTTGACGACGACACCAGCGACCCCACCGCACCCGCTGACATGAAGCGCGGCACGCTCGACGGCCGCTACATCGAATGGACGGTCAGCCACACAGCACCGGCCAAGAAGCCCACACCCAAGAACGCCGTTCCCGCTGGCCGTCTTTCGACGCGTGAGGTCGCCGAAGAACTCGATGTTGCCCCCGCACGTCTCCGGGTGTTCCTGCGCTCCCAGGGTGACCGCTACACGCCTCCTGGCTCCGGGGGTCGCTACGCGTTCACCAAGACCGACGTGAAGTCGATCAAGTCCGCGTACGCAAAGTGGGAAAAGGAATCCGCGAAATAACCCCTATCCAAAATTGGGCGTCCTCGAACGAGGCGCCCTTTTTGGCAGCCGCCTTAGAATGGTCGTAGTGATGACAACCAGCGAAGCAGCTATTCATCTTGGAATTACCAATAGGCGTCTGGGAACTCTGCTCAAGAAATCAGGTCTCCGAATGCGTTTACCTCGGTGTGGAACGCAATACCTGCTGTCACGCGACGACCTCGAAGAGCTACGACAATGGCAAGCGGATCAGGCGTTCAACCGAGGCCTTGACGCGAGCGTTCGCCGCGCCGAGAACATCACAGCTGCGGTCCACACGCCAGGATGCGACATCGACCTCAAGAAGCCTTCACCAGCGCTACCGCTCGAATACCTCAGCGACCCCGCCTGGCACGACCGATTCCTTGAGGAACGTCGGCGGCGAGAGCTGAGGCTCATGGTCATCGTGCAACAGGCCGGTCTCAAGCTCGGCCCTCGCGGCGTCGTGCCGCATGGTGTCGACTTGGACGGCGAATACTGAGCCCTCAACTCAGCGTTGACGCCACTGTGAAAACGGATTCACACGTCACGGTACGGAACATTGGAAAGATTGATCTTTATGTCTGAGTATCGATCCTGTTTGTCGAGCAAGTAGTGGCGAATTGAAGCTGCCTTAGCTTCAGCATGCTGGCCCGGCCCCACAGTGATTTCGGTGATCGCCTTGGAATCGAACTGGAATTTGACACGCGGTATTAGGCCTAATTGTGACGGCGTGTAGAACACGTCACCTGCAACCCCAAGCGCACGTACCTCACGTTCTTCCCTGAACTTGTAGTGCTTCATGGTTATACCTAGCGCGGCAATCAGGGGATAAATTCTGCTGACAGCGTCCGCCCATAGATCTAACGTGGCATCATCGTCTTTCGGGGGAATACCTCCGTCGGGAGGAATTGAAGGCTCTACCCTCTCCATAAACTTATCAAGGTGGGTTCGGAATTGCGCAACACATTCCCGCCAGTCATACGTGACGTTCATAAGAAATACTTCACTACCCTTGCCGTTTGCTCCTTTTAACGATTCCTTCAGTAGATCCCGATCAAATGCGATCGAGTAACCACCACCGCGAGAGTAACCTCGCCACTGACTTAGTTGATCACGAGATTGCGAGAAGCATGCGATGAATTGATTTCCAGCGTATTTAAATGCCTTTGCCTGGTCCTCACGCATTACCCGCGCTAGGCCAATCAGACTACGAGACAGGCTCTGCTTTCGTGGGTCGTCAGTATTAGCTTCGAGTTCCTCTTGATAGGTTTCTGCATCCTGAGCGAGCTTAGAAACTCCGTATTCAATTTCTCGGCTGTCATTTAAGTACACAGGATTGGTCGCCCATATCATCCCGGACTCAAGAATACCATACAGACCATCAATGGTGGTGTAGTGATATAGCGTCGTATCTTCTTCCGCATCCTCATCAAGCACGCGACTAGTTAAGCACATTTTGCTCACTTTAAGGCGAAGAATCACTAACCCAGGTCAAAGTCTTACGTGGACCGTACGCAGGTTTACCGCCAAAGCCGCTACGCTGTCCATTCGCCCGTCGAGGGTGTCCCCCCTGGGGGTATTGCCCGCTACTCGTACCGGTCTTTCCGTCCGGGGTGGTTCTTGCGCTTGGCTTCTTCGGCGTCAGCCTTTCGCTGCTTCGCTCGCCGTTGATTGCCTGCGACGGTGAACCTTTCGTGGCATGGCTCGCACACGGCCATCAGATTGTCGTCGTCGTCGGTGCCCCCGTCCACACGGTCAACGATGTGGTGAGCAGCGAAAGCCTTTATCTCACAACCCCAGAACCGTTCGCCGTTCTCGTCGCGTGCCTGACATTCCCCACCCGCACGAACGACGGCACGCCTCGCGATCGCCCGCCAACTGCGTGATCCTCCACCGCCGCCGGACGGGAACACTGACTGCTGCTTACCCCTGCTCGCATTGCGTCTAGAAGTGGACGATTGACGGACACCACGACTGTTCTTTCTCATGCGTCATCGTAAGACGTGAACAATGGGGCCTGAGTTCGTTTGTGCGCGCCTAACGGGTATGGGTATGCGTCATACATCACGCGCTAATTCTCAGCACGCTAAACGACCCAGCAGGGGGAATGCCGGATCGCCCCGATGAATGGTGCAGCGCAGCCCGTCGCGCACACAGACACCGGTATCAAGTTTCTAAAAAGAATGGGCCAGGGGACCTAGTCCTGACCCATTCCGCGTTGGGATAGGTATAACGAGACTGAATCTCCCGCGACTACCACACCTGCCGCTGACACTGCGATAGCGACAATACACGCTTGGAATTTCGATCCAAACACTTCGCTTTTTTTCCAACAGAAAAGCCCGGGCCGGAAGGAAGTGTTCGGACACCCGGGCTTTCTGCGACAACCCCGTGCAGCAGTTGTCAGTTCATGGGGTTACTCGCCTTCGCCTTCTCCCAGGTCGCCCGATCCGTCGCCGACCGAGATCACCTGAACGGCCTCGGAGTTGTTGACCTTCACGCCCTGACGCAACGACGCCCGAATGGAAAGCGTCTCGGACTTGAAGCCCACGTGATCGGACACCTTGGTGCGAATGTTCGAGTACGTCGAAAGCAGACGCTTCTTGTCCACCACAGCAAGCGTCGATGCCGGCATGGCCGAGGTCACGATCACCGGCACGCCCAACAGGAACTTGGAGGCACCAGTGACGCCGAGACCAAGCAGGTTGGCGTTGCTTTCCGACGATCCGGTGAACTGCTTGATGGTCTGGATGAAAGCCCAACCAAGCGGGTCCACCAGAATGTGGGTCGCTTGCCCATCCGGGAGACTCTCCACCGCGGCCACGGCCCACACCAGCGGATCGAGGTTCTCGCTCAACGGGTCGGCGACCTCGGTGCCCTGCGACAGAATGCCTTCGACCGGCTGAGTCGCCGGGGAAACAGGCGCGGCCTGATTCAACAGCAAGTAGTTCGACTTCACCTGCAGTGCCCGCATGACCTCACGAGACAGAAGCTCGGAAATCGAGGACGCGTGGAATTGCTCCTCGGAGACATCGACAACGATGCCGCACTTCGAGTTCCTGATCTCGATGTGGGTGGTGTCGGGGTCACCGTCAGGCAGGGGCGATCCTTCAGCCACGTACGCGGGAATCGCGTCCACGTCGACCAAGGGCACCAGCGTCGACTGGTTGTCACCGACGACCTCGCCGACCTTGCTCGTGATCTGAAGAACCAGGGCGTCCGGAATGTGCTGCTCCGGTGCGAGCCCCTGAGAATCGGGATGCCACCCAGCAGGAGTGCCGGGGGTAATGATGGTAGTTGCCATTTACACAGTCCTTTTGAGAATGCACCACACGCCACAAACGTGCAGCGCGAGAATTAGTGGATTCCGTATCCGCGTCCGGTAGAACAAGGACCGTGTTTATTCCGTCGCGTCCGACGTGCCACTAACGTATCACGCGCTCAGTTCGCCTCTCAACGCCTCGAATTACGCACCCATAGTCACATTGCCACCATTACCGCCAAGACGTCTCAGCGCCGCACAGGCACAGTTACGGCGTACTTGACAATGTCCCACACCCGACGCAACGGATACCACCACTTCTTCGGTCCTCGGAGGCCCTGTTCGGACCAAAAGCTAAGTGCGAGACCGTGCACTTCGGGAACGTCGTTGAAGTCAGGCCCAACCTGATCGCTGATGTCGAAGCCTTCTTCGTCGTAGTTGTCGGTCATGTCCAATCCCTTTCTCGCGTCACGCGCGTATGTGAACATAAAAATAATATTCTTTTATTTGTTTGTCCTGACCTGCGGAAATGCCTCAACTTCTTTGTCGCATTCTTTGCAACTTCTTTGTCACATTCTTTGTCGACCCTCGCGGTCCCGGATGTCTCTGGGTGGGGTTGCCAACGGGGCGATGCCCGTAGGGGTCGCGCAAACAATGCGACAAAGAATGCGTTGAAGAAGTCGACAAAGAATGCGAGGCGTTCCCGCAGGTCAGCGCATACATCGCAAACAGTGCGAATACATACGTGTGCATGTCACCCGGCCATCCCGCGCGGCAGGCGCATGTACCACTGGCCCTGGAACTCCTTGGCCTTGTACGAGTCCACCAGCAGGTACTCCTTGGCGACCTTCAGTTGATACGCGGACACGCCGTCACGCTTCGCCAACTCGGCGACCTCCGCAGATGCCACCGGCCCTTCGGACAACAGGTCCCGCAGCCAATCAGCGAACTCAGGCTTCTTCTCCTCCGCCTTCTGGCGCGCGGTTTTGGTGGATTCCCCGACGTACACCACACGAGCCACGGTGCCGTCGTCGTCATCGGTCGGTGTGCGTACCTGAACGGGCTCCACGTTGAAACGTGACGCCTGAACAGGAGACGACCCGTTGGACTTCTCAGGCCCGACCAACAAGACGCCGTCATCATCGAGCTGGGCAAATAAGGTCATCCGTGCTTTCTTGCGAAGCTCAGCCGAGATGCCGTAGCGGTCGCGCGCCTGAGCCGCATCGGTCATACGGTTGGTGTGGGACAGGATCAACACCGCCGCGCCAGCCCGCGTGGCGTACTCGGCCCATTGGCTCAACAGAATTCGCGCGGATACTGCGTTGCTCATATTGATCTCGGGAGCGACAGTGTCGGCCAATGCATCAACGATCACCAGCGCCGGAACTGGGTCCTCGTAAAGCAGCTCCATGTCTTCTGACGGAAACACGGGCGTGCCTGTGCCGTCCTGTCGCGCGGCGACCAGGCTCACGTAATCGAGGTTCACACCGGCGAGTTCGAGACGCGGCCGCACGTCAGTTGCCCAATCATCCTCGGTCACGATCAAGCGGACATGCTGCGGGTCTCGCGCCGGGATTCCGAACTCAGGCAACGGCTTTCCTGTTGTCACCGCCGCGACGATCCAGACCCAGAACAGCGACTTGCCGATACCCTCGTCGCCGACCATGATGGTCATCTGACCCCACGGAATACGCTGGCGCGCAAGCCATTTCTTGGGCCTTGCCGGGTCTAGGTCTTTCGCCGCCCACACGCGGGGCCGCTCATCGGTGCTCCCGCCATCTGCGCCTTTCTTCGGTGTCGCGACCGGATCCCTTCCCAGGTACTCGTCGATCTTCTTCTTGAGCACCCGTGAGTTGATATCCGCTAGTTCTGGATGCTTGAAGAAGTGATGCGGCTTGAAGCCTGGCTGCGTCTGCACCTCGGCCAATATCTCGACCGCTCGGACGATCCTCGCGTGGGGTATGTCGGGAACTTCATAGAGCAAGTTGCCGTGCTCGCCGATCCTGTATCTGATGCCTGATGCCGATGTTGTCCACTTACTCCGCACTGGGACCCGTATGCGCTTCTGCGGCCCGTTCGCATTGATCGCGTCGAGCGCATCGTGGTAGCGGTCAAAAGCACGCCCACGGTCCTCACAGAGCGAGAAATCCACGACTTGCGGTTTGACGCTCATCGCGCCTCCTTTATTCTGCACGGCTTCAACCACACCCCGTCTCGGTCCCGATACCAGCCCTCACGCCTCCTCTCCCTGCCGCTCTTTCCGGCGTCGCCGCTGCTCGGCGAACTTGAGCCGCTCTCTCTCCCGGTACTCGGGGTCTGCGCGCCGCCGTCGGCGTCTGGCGTTGTACTTCTCGCGGTATTTCTCATATCCGGGCTCACCTCGTTTCGGATTCTTGGACAATTTCTTAATCCTCTCTGGCCGTTCCAACACAATGACGATAAGATGCGGAACTCCCCGTTCCGAAATGGTCAAAATTCAAAGGGCTATTACCGCCGGAGAATGCGGCGTGTCGATAAAACAACAAAGCCGCCCCCGAGAATTGATGAGGGCGGCTCTGTCGACTTACCTATACGAGGTAGCGGCGGTCACCGCAGCGCTCACAGGTGTACTCGCGGAACGACAACAGGCGTCCGTCGTACTCCTTCTTGAAGGTCATCAGGGTGATGTCTGGGCTGCCGCACTGGCACAGCCACTCGTCGCCCGAGGCGTCTTCGAGCCAAACGCTGGCGCCCGTCCCCACTTTGTCAAAGCCGTCGAGCGACCTGAACCAGCCCATGAGAAATTCATACGGCGAGACGCGCTCAGTTATGATGGTGTTCGTCACTACTTTCTCCTTGTGATACCGAAAGGCCGGGACTCGTACTCCCGGTCTTTCTTTTGGCCCGATCCGCGATTGCGGTCGGGAGTCAGATAGCAACCTCGAATCGGTTGCCCTTGCTGAGATTGCAACGCAGGTGGCTACACGCCACGTTGTCCTCGGTGTGCGTACCGCCGTCGCTGAGCGGGGTTATGTGATCAAGCGATGCGCTCATCGGGTCTGGGTGAGACAACGACGGATCAACCGCCATTCCACACAGGTGACAGATCCAGTTGTCGCGCTTGAAGATTTGCTGGGGAATGATCGGTTCGACGGCGGTACCCCGCTGCTGCTGACGACGCTTCGCGTTATTCGCCATCCGCTTCGCGTATGCCTCGGGCTCAGCGCTCGCGACTCGGAGGTTCTGTTTCTTCCACTTGCGTTCCCTTAGGCGTTTTGCTTCAAGTAAACGCGGGTCAGCTTTAACGCGCTCCCACCTTTTCTTTCCGCGCTCGCGGTATTCCTCGTCTTGTTTCCTGCACGCATTCCGCGCAGCCCAGGTCTTCGGGTGATCGCAGTCCTTATGACTACGCCCCACCGCTCAGTCCCTCGATGAACTCGTCCAGCGCCGAGGCCGGGATACGACGGCTCCCGCCGATCTTGACTGAGCGCAGGTCGCCGTCGCGCAACAGCTTGTTGACCTTCGACCTGCAGCAGCCGAGGAGGTCTTGAACCTCGGGGATGCGCAGCAGTTTCTCGGGCACCTCGTACTCCTTCGATGTGTAAGATTGTCGTGTTTGGACCTGTCGATGCCGACAACCATACACGAACAAACTTGCTTAAAACAGTCTGATATAGTGCACAGATGACACAACGGTGGGCTCGGGATCTAAACGCTCGTATCAGGCAAGCGATCCGCGACGAGCGAGAGAAACAAGGACTGTCTGCGGCGGCGGTGGCCGAGCGCACCAACGGGTTTATGAGCCGGGACACGCTGGCGAACTTGGAATCTGGGCGCAAGCGCGCGGTCGATGTACCCGAGCTGATCGTGCTCGCGCACGCCCTGGGCGTATCGCCGCTCTCGCTGATCTACCCCGACCTCGTAGATGTAGAGGTAGAAGCCCGGCCCGGCGTCACGATGTCCGCTGGCGATGCCGCGCTGGCGTTCGCGGGTTACCTCGATGACGACCCACTGATGACCCTGTACGACCTGCGCAGCGCTCGCAAGTGGTACGACAGAAAGCGGAACGACCCCGACGAATCAGAACGTGACGACGCCCGTCAGAGCCTCGGGCAAGCCGAACGTATTGCGCGGCAACAGGGTTGGAAAGTCGACTGATGGCGCGTCAACAGCTACCGCCCCAGATCCGCAAGGTAGAGGTTAGGAACCGTCGCACCGGCAAGACGGAGATTCGGTACGAGGTGTTCGTGGGCGCCGGCAAGGACCCGATCACCGGCAAGCGGCGACAGGTACGGCGTCGATACCACACCGAACGTGAAGCGAGAGAAGCACTTTCGAAGCTGTCGCACCAGGTCGTCACCGATGCGTTCGTACCCCGCAAGACAGTCACCGTGGAGGAGCTGTGCGCGGATTGGCTTGCATCGCTGCACAATGCGCGAGCTACGACCGTCAACGCCTATCGCTTCTCGCTGGCACCGCTGCGCGAACGTCACGGCGACCTCGCCGCACAGAAACTCACCCGGCCCCATCTCGACCGCCTGCTGACTGATCTCAAGGAGGGCGGCATGCTCACCGCCAAAGGTCACCCCCGCCGGGTGTGGTCGTCCCGGTCACTCAATAAGGCTGTGGATGCGTGGCGCGCTGTTCTCGACTACGGGGTCGAACGCCGGGACCTGTCGCATAACCCTGCGCAGGGGATGAAGAAGGTTCAACGGGTGCGGCGCGAGATGCAGACCTATACGCCCGACGAGATTCGCCACGTGCTCGCCGCCGCCGACAACGACCGCAACGGCCACCTTTGGTACCTCGCGCTATCGGGTCTTCGCCGAGGCGAGATCGCCGGGCTTCGCTGGTCGGATATCGACTTCGCGGCCGCGACGTTGACTGTCGAGAACAACCGGGTTGCCGCAGGCGCGGGCACCGTCCTCGAGCACGCCCCTAAGACCCGTTCATCGCACCGCACGTTACCGCTCGATGCGGGATTGCTTGGTGTCCTCAAGCGCGCCTCAGCACGTTATGCGGGGGAGAAGTTGGCGCTCGGCGCTGCGCACAGCGACTCGGGCTATGTCGCGGTGAACGAAGCGGGGGAGGCGTACACGCCCGACACCTTGACCCGGCTGTGGCGAAAGCACGTCAAGCGCGCCGGTGTGCGCGTGATCCGGTTGCACGACGCTCGCCACTCGTGCGGGACCGCGATGCACCTTCGAGGGGTGCCGCTGGCTGTGATCGCCAAGTGGTTGGGTCACGCCGACGCATCCGTTACCGCTCGCATCTACGCGCACTCGCAGGACGACGCGCTCAAGGCGGCGAGCGTGACTTTGGGTGCGGTTGTGACATCGAGCAACATTGAGCCGAATGACGAAGGCGAACCACACGCGAGTAGTTCGACGTAAGTGCAGGTCAGAGACGTTTTACAGGGTGCCCCCGGCAGGATTCGAACCTGCGGCCTTCTGCTCCGGAGGCAGAC
>NZ_JBSFPX010000084.1:0-29319 GCF_053588415.1 Mycobacterium sp. NPDC003449 | reverse complement strand
CAGAACTCAGCAGATCGCCGAGTTCTCAAACCAGTAGGTCTCCGGACATGCCGGGGCGATTCAGTAAGGACGCTGGAGTGCGACGCGATATCGCATCTGTGGTGGATATCTACAAGGTGGCGACCGATCAAATTCGGCAGACCATCCGAAACTACGAGCGCGCTGGTGTCGTTGCGGAGTTGAACGGCCGCCCCGTCGAGTCGTAGAGGGCTCGGACGACGCGTTCGTCCGTCGTTGAACAGCGCCTTCCCCGGAGGGCTGCCCAACGCGCACAAGGCTTTCAGAAACTTGGACCTAACAGGTCTCACCCGAGGCGTGCTGAGTTTCAGGCTTTGACGTCAGTGGTCCTGTGTGACGGCGGTGATGAGCCGTTCGAGGGTTTTCCACTCGATGTCGGGGGTGCGGACGAAGGATACGTAGTCGATGCCCAACTGACGCACACGGCGGATCTTCGTGGTGATCTGGTCGATCGTGCCTGCAAGAACGGTGGGTAGCTCCTGAAGCTCCTCGTCTGCCAGGTCGGGCCGCAGCGTTCGCATGAGATCGAGGTTGGGTTCATCGTCCACGGCGGCCACGTTGAAGGGAAAACAGAACGTGATGTCATCGGCGCGATCGCCGGCCTTGGCCCGGGTGTAGTCGATGCGTTCAGCGAGTTCTGTTTCGGTGACGACTGGATCGATGAGCACCATGTCGGCGTACTGGGCGGCAGCGGCGAGGAGGCGGTCGCCCTTGCCCGCGATCCGGGTGGGCGGTGCCGGTATATCGGATGGCGTGACGAAGGCGGGGTCGGTGAGGATGTCGCTGATTGCCAGGGCGGTCTTTGTGACGGTGCGCACGCGCTCGCCGGCGGTGGGAAACGGAATTCCGGCGGCCACGGACTCCTGCTCGGCGTGGCCTGTGCCGAGGGAGGTGATGAAGCGCCCCCCGCTGAGCTGGTGGACCGCCGCGATGTCGCGGGCCAGCAGGTGGGGCCGGTAGAACGATGCGTTGAGCACGTGATTGGTCACCCGGACCGCGGGAACCGCCGTGGCGATGGCGGCCAAGGTGGGAAGCGGTGCGACCATTCCGAGGTGATCAGGAAGCTCGATCACCCCGAAGCCCAGGCCGGCGGCACGATGGGAATCGTCGATGTACTGCGTAATGGGAGCGAGTCCCGGCGCCAGTACCAATCCCACGATCGGCTCGCGTGCCATGCCTTTGCACCTCTTCTCGGATACGGGGTTGTCGCGCTTGTCCCATCTAATGAACGTCGAGGCCGGTGTATTCATTCAGGGGTTGTCCCATCGAGCGCACTGGACCACGAAGAGTGAGTGAATCGTCCGGTGCCCACCCATGCCCGGCTTGGTGTCAGGCACGCGACCGAGGCCGCAATGATTCCCGCAGCAGCCATGTTTTGTGCCTCCACAAGCGCTTCTGCCCACTCCCGAGCTCTACGACCTGATGGTTGGGAAGTCGTGACCGAGGCCGCGTGGACCCTCTCGGCAGGCCCTGACGCCGCCCGGCTGGATACGTTGCAGGGCAACGAGATTCCTGATTATGTCGCTCACCAGAGGTGGGTCATGAACCAAGTACTGCAAGCCACGTTGAGCGACCAGGTGATCGCCGACGCATTCAGCGCCGTCTCCTTCATGGTCGATCATCCCTCGATCCTCGCGGACCGCGCGCTACTCGAACAGGCAATCAGGGCGAACAAGTCGGTTCTCCGGACTCACCGGGGTGATTCACTACTGCGCGAACAGCATGCGCAAGCGCGTCGAGGGACACGTCGACAATGGCGGCGAGTTGGGCGGGGCGGGCCCCGCCTCTGCTCATGACAGCAAGGGACTGGTTCACGGCCGCGGTGTGGACGGCGAAAGTGTCGGCAATTTGATCGGGCAGTCCACCGATTATCAGCGCGTCGCGTAATCGGCTGCGCTGCAACTCGACCGCCTCCTGTGCCCGGTCGGCGATGCTCGGGCTCAATACCGGCACCGCCATCACTGTTTGAACCACCAGGCATCCGTCGGGTAGATCAGGGTCTGCGACGCGCTCCAGGGTGACGTCGAAGAACGCTCGCACCGCTGCGAGCGGTTGAGTGGCAGCACAGGACAGTGCGTCGTCGTATTTGCGTCCGTAGCGGGTGACATAGCGCTGCAGGCACCGCGCGAAGAGCGCGTCTTTGTCGCCGAACGACGAGTAGATGGAGCTGCGGTTGAGCCCGGTTGCCCGGGACAAGTCGTCCACCGATGTGTCGGCGTAGCCGGCCCGCCAGAACTGGAGCATCGCGGCGTCGAGTGCCGTGTCGACGTCGAACTGCTTCTTGCCTGCCATGCCGAACCTCCTCGCTGACACCGGAGTGCTCGCCATTCTATCTTGAACTGCCCGTTCCAAGATGGGTAGGCTGGCCGCACGGCGATGATCCAGTGCGCGGCCTGGCGGCAATCGACCATCCCAACACCGATGGAGGAAACCTATGACCATCCCTACGTCTGCCCTCGCCCACGACAACCCGGTCCGGGGCCTACCGCTGCAGGATCTGGCGAGCTTCACCCACCGCTGGGTCGACGCGGACGGCGTCCGCGTTCATACCGTGGTGGGCGGTAAGCCCGGCGGCTCCACCGTCGTGCTACTCGCCGGCTTCCCGCAGACCTGGTGGGCATGGCGGAAGGTGATGCCCGGTCTGGTCGACCGATTCCAGGTCATCGCGATCGACTTGCCCGGCCAGGGTCATTCCGAACGCCCAGACATCCATTACGACACCCACACCGTCGCCGCCTACATTCACGCTGCAGTGAAAGCGCTTGAGGTTTCGACGTATTGGTTGGCCGCTCACGACATCGGTGCGTGGGTCGCGTTCTCCCTCGCCCTGAAATACGAGGACCGGCTACGCGGCGTCGCGCTGCTCGACGCCGGGATCCCGGGCATCACACTGCCCGCCGCCATCCCGATCGATGCCGAGCAGGCCTGGAAGACCTGGCATTTCGCATTCCATCTGGTGCCCGGTCTGCCCGAGACGCTGCTCACCGGCCGGGAACGCGAATACGTCGAGTGGTTTCTCAAGGCAAAATCCCTCTCACCCAACACCTTCGGCAACGCCGAGATCGAGCATTACGCCGCGGCCGTCGCCGCTGACGGCGGACTCCGCGCCTCCCTGGCCTACTACCGAGACGCCGCGGAATCGGCGCGCAAGAACCACGAGATCCTCGAGCGCCGCCACCTGGCGGTGCCGATTCTCGGAATTTCCGGCAGCGACGGCTCCATCCCCGATATGGCAGCGTCCATCGGCCCGTGGGCCGACAATGTCACCGGGATCGTTGTGCCCGGCGCGGGACACTTCATCGCCGAGGAGCAGCCCGAAGCCGTGGCTGCCGCTCTATCCGGCTTTTTCGTCGACGGTGACTGACGCTGGGTACCCGTCACCGGCAACCAACCTAGCGGGTCAACGACTGTGTCCCGAGGACGATTGCGAGGGCGAGGCGTTCGGCGTTCTCGGACTCGGGTTCGGCGGTGTAGATCATGATCCGGAGATCGTCGGCGGCGACGATCATCGTGTCGCAGTCGAGGGCGATGAGGCCGGCGCCGGGGTGGTCGATGACCTTGTGTCTGCCCTGATCTTGGTGCGGTTCCAAATCGCCGGCCTCCCAGAGCTCGACGAATCGCGGACTCTGCGCGGCGAGCTCGCCGATCAGCCGCTTCAACCGTGGATCGGCGGGATACCGGGCAGCGGTCAGGCGCAGGTCGGCAACCAGCCGAGCCTGCAGGTCGGCCCGTTCGTCGGCGGTGGCGACAGCGCGGCTGCCCGGCCCGATGAGGTGGCGCCAGACGCTGTTGCGTTCGATCCCCCGCCAACTCGTGGTCTGGCCCATCAGCGCGTCGTACGGAGCGTTGGCGAGGATCAGTGTCCATGTGGCGTCGAAAACGGCGACCGGGGTGTGGGCCAGGCGGTCGAGCAGGCGTTGCACGCTTGGCGTGATCCGCGATGACACCAGGTCGCGACCGGGGCTGACCTGCCCGGCGAGCCGGAAGAGGAGGTCGCGCTCGGCGTCGGTGAGGCGCAACGCGCGCGCGAGTGCCTCCACCACTTGCGCCGACGGCGAGGTGGCCCGGCCCTGCTCGAGCCGGGTGAGGTAGTCGACCGAGATCCCGGTCAACTCGGCGACCTCTTCCCGGCGCAGTCCGGCAGCGCGGCGGCGTGTTCCTTCGGCAACGCCGACCGTCGCAGGAGCGATGCGTTCGCGCCAGCGACGCAGCGTCCGACCCAACTCCCACGATTCCACCTCTCAACTGTGCCCTACCCCGTCCCCGCTGTCCTGGCCCTGGCAGTCCTACGAAAACCGGACTACTGCCTATGCGGTCACGTACGGCCGACACTCGATGCGATGACGACGGTCAGGGTCCCGCGTGACCCGCCGTGTGAACCCGTGAAGATGGGAGCGGCCATGAACTCAGTTGGGTCCGGCACCGTGTTGATCACCGGGCCGACCGGCGGGCTGGGCCGGGCGGCGACACTGGCGATCGCCAATCGTCCTGCGCCCGAACGGCCGGACTTGCTGCTGGTCGGCAGGCCCGGTCGAGCATTGACCGAGGTGGCCGGCGACGCGCGGGCCGCGGGAGCGACCGTGCACGAGATCGGCTGCGATCTGGCCCGGTTGGCCGACGTGCGAGCGGCGGCGCAGGAAGCGAGAGACCTGCTCGATGGTGGCGCGGTGCGCCCACTGCGCGGAGTCGTTGCCAACGCCGGCGTGATGGTCGTCGACACCCATGGTGCCTCCGCGGATGGCTACGAGCTGACGTTCGCCGTGAACTACCTCGCGCATGCACAGCTCATCGACGGTCTCCTCGACTCGTTCGTCGCTCCCGCTCGTATCGTCCTGCTGGGGTCGAACACCTACCACCAGAACGTCTTTCGCCGCATATTGCGAGTCGCACCCGCCGATTGGCGCGACCCGATCGATCTGGCCCGGCCCGCCGCCCCGGACGAGCCGGCGACCGTGGAGCGTGCCGGGACGGCCTATTCCAACTCCAAACTCGCGATCCTCTACTACGCACACGAGTTGCAGCGCCGACTCCCCTCGGGAATCACCGTGGCGGTGTTCGAACCCGGATTCATGCCGGGCACCGGCCTGGGGAGAGGTCACGGCCCGGCCGTACAACGGATCGGGCGAGCCATCCAGGCCATCCCGGGGGTCTCGTCGCCGACCCGATCGGCTCCAGCGCTCGCCTCGGTCGTCCTCGACGATCGCTGGGCGCACTTGCGTGCCGGCGCCTTCGTCGTCAAGAACACCGAACGCGACGTGAAGCCCTTCGCCGAGGATCCGATTCGTGAGGGACGGCTGTGGGCGGCCACGGCCGAACTGCTCAACGCCAGTGTCACCTAGGTCCGGAACTGCTTGCGGTACGTCGACGGAGCGAGTCCGGTGTCGCGCCGGACCAGCTCGCGCAGGTTGGCCGAGGTGCCGAGGCCGCTGAGCTGCGCCACCCGCTCAAGCGGCAGCTCGCTGTCCTCAAGCAACCGGCGCGCGTGCCGGATTCGTTGCGTGGTGAGCCAACTCAAGGGCGTGGTGCCGAGTTCGGCGCGGAAGCGTCGGTGCAGGGTCGTCACGGCGAGATGGGCGTGCTGGGCCAAGTCCGAGACGGTCAATGGCCGGTCGAGGTGTTCGGTGGCCCAGTCGAGGGTCGCGGCCAGCGATGCCGCCGACACGTCGGGCACCGGATGTTCCACGAACTGTCGTTGACCGCCATCGCGGAAGGTGCCGAAGACCAGCCGGCGGCTGACGTGGTTGGCGACCTCGGCGCCCCAGTCTTTACGGACGATGTGCAGGGCCAGGTCCAGGGCGGCAGAACTGCCCGCGGAGGTGAGGATGTCGCCGTCGTCGACGAACAGGACGTCGCCTTCGACGTGCACATCCGGGTAGCGGGCGGCGAAGTCGTCGAGAAGCTGCCAGTGCACCGCCGCGCGTCGGCCGGCCAGCAGACCGGCCTCGGCCAAGGTGTAGGCGCCGGTGCACAATCCGACCAGTCGGGCTCCACGTCGATGTGCCTCGCGGATCGCGTCCAAGACGGCGGTCCGCGAGGCCGTGGCGATGTCGGGACGGTTCGGCACGATCACGGTGTCGGCCGCAGCGAGTGAGGCCAGGTCTTCGGCACCGGTCAGGCGAAAGAGGTTGTCGCGCATGTGAGTCGACCGACCCGGCGACACGATCCAGCTTCGGTACGGCTCGAAGCCGATCTCCGGCCGCCGCCGGGCGGCGAAGATCTCGCAGGCGCAGGCCATCTCGAAGGGATTCGAGCCCTCGTCGACGATCAGCGCCACCGCATGAGGTGTGCGATCCGCGATACGGCAGGATTCTTGCGCCATGGGCCATTTCTACCCCTGTCGGGCGCGATGCGGGACGTCTACCGTCGACCATCGTGACCGAGCGCATCACCTTGACCGCCGAACTGGACACCTTGACCGAATACTGGTCGCAGCGTGTCGTGGCCGAGGCCAACGGCAACCTGTTCAAAGTGGCCAAGGGCGTCGGCTCGACGAATTGGCATTCTCACGACGATCAGGACGAGGTGTTTCTCCTCGTCGAAGGCGCGCTGACGGTGCAGCTACGTGACCGCGATGTCGCACTGGCGCCCGGTGACCTGTTCGTCGTGCCGCGCGGCGTCGAACACCGTCCAGTGGCGCACAGCGAGGCCAGATTCCTGATCATCGGGCCGTCCGTCACGTCCAACGCCGCAGGCGGCAAACCCGCCTGGAGCAATCAGTAGCGGACCCGGGCCTCAGGTCGGCAGAAGCCCTGCCGCGCGGTAACTTTCGATCAGAGTGTCGTAGAGCGAGATGTCCGAACGGCTCCTCGCGATGAGTTGCGCGCCGGCGACGGCCGCGAAGATGGCGCGTGCCCGGGTTTCGGCGTCGGCACCGGTGACCACGGACGCCTCCGACAGGAGCCTGGTCAGCCACGCGACGTTGACGTCGGTGAAGGTCTGTACTTCATGTTTGACCGTCTCCGGCAGGTCGTCGTATTCGGCAGCCATATAGCTGCACAGGCACATCCGGTTGTCGTTCTCGAGTGCCTTGCGAAACGTCTCGGGGTAGCGGCGCAGGGCCTGCATCGGGTCCTGGGATTGCGCTGACAGCGACTCCAGCGTGGCCGCTGAGTCTTCCCAGTAACGCCTGGCTACCGCCGCACCGAGTTCGGCCTTGCTGGGGAAGTAGTGGTAGACACTCGCGGCCTTGATGCCCACGTCCTTGGCGAGATCCCGAAAGCTCAACCCGCCATAGCCGCGTGTCTGTGCAACGCGGGTGGCGGACGCCAGGATCTTCTCCCTGTTCGGGGTCACCTCACTCATCGCTGCCAACTCTCCTGTTCGGGGCACATTCGCCGATCGCCCGGCGACACCTCACCAAGCTACCTACCTGCCGCCAGGTAGACAACCTATCTGCCGCCAGGTAGCCTCCCTACCGAGTGGCAGGTAGGAAAGCTGAAAGGACGAACAATGAGCCCCGAGATCACTGGTTTCGACGCGACCACACTGGCTGAACTGATTCGGACGCGGGAAGTCTCTCCCGTCGAGGTGATGCAAGCCCACCTTGATCGGATCGGCGCGGTCAATCCGAAGCTCAACGCGATCGTCACGGTCGCCGGCGACACGCTCGACGCAGCCCGGGCCGCCGAAGCGGCGGTGCTCTCCGGTGCGGAACTCGGCCCGTTGCACGGGGTGCCGATCTCGGTGAAGGATTCGATCGACACCGCCGACGTGCTGACCCAGCGCGGTTCGCCGATCTTCAAGGGCCGCATCCCCGAAGCCGATGCGGTCAGCGTCGCGCGGTTGAAGAGTGCGGGTGCGATCGTGGTCGCGAAGACCAATCTCCCCGAGTTCTCCTATTCGACGGAGACCGACAATCTGCTCACGGGCAGGTCGAACAATCCGTGGAGCCTCGATCGCACGCCCGGCGGGTCGAGTGGGGGAGAGTCGGCGGCCATCGCCGCGGGTATGTCACCACTGGGGCTCGGCACCGATCTGGCCATCTCGGTGCGTGGCCCGGCGGCCCAGACCGGGATCGTCGGGCTCAAGGCGACGCATGGACGCATCCCGATGACCGGTATCTGGCCGCGCGCGCCGCGGCGCTTCTGGCACGTCGGCCCGATGGCACGCAGCGTGCGCGACATCGCCTTGGCCTATTCACTTCTCGCCGGCCCCGACGGTGCCGACGCCTTCGCCTCCAGCACCGTGGGGTTCGACGCTGGTGTCTCGCCGGACCGACCGTTTCGAGTCGGCTGGCTGGTCGAGCCCGGCTTCGGGCCGATCGACCCCGAGGTCGCGGCCACCGTGGAGGCCGCCGCCGACGCACTTGCCGATACCGGCTCAGTCGTGGAACCCGTGCGTATCCCCGCGTTGGAACGCGATTTCGCCCTCGATGTGTTCAATCGCCTGCACGTGATGGAGCTCAAGCCCGCCTTTGCCGAGGCGACCGCCGGCCGAGCCGACGACGAGTTGTTCACGATGGCCAAATACATGCGTGCCAGACCGGATACGTCGATGACCGATTACATCCAGGCCGAGCAGGCCGCCGAGCGACTCAGGGACGGTTTCGCCGACTACTTCCGGCGCTACGACGCCCTGCTGTGCCCCGTCCTGCCCATTCCCGCGCACACGCACGGTGCCAGGGAATTCGTCATCAACGGTCAGCGCGTGGATGCCACCTACATCCAGGGCGCCACCGTGCCCTTCAATGTGACCGGTTTGCCTGCGCTGTCGATGCGGTTCGGCACGAGTGGCGATGGCCTGCCGATCAACGTGCAGCTGGTGTCCGCCTGGTCGGCCGAGGCGACCGTTCTGCACCTGGCCGCACTGCTGGAGTCGGCCAGCCCGGTCCGCGGGCTACGGCCGAACATCTGACCCCTTCGTCCTGGCCAGGCTGCTGCCGCCGTCGGTGGCGGCCCGCGTCGCGCTGCGGGTCATGGAGCGGATGCTCCGCCGGCGATGATTCTCTAGACCACCGGCGCTAGGTTCGTGTGACGCCGGGGCGCATCGCGGAGAGGCGGCAACGACGACACCAGAACCTCTTCGGCTGTTGCCTGCGGAGCTCTGAGAACGCGCGGGAATCATCAAGGCCTACCTGGCGGTTGAGTTCGATGGTGGCCAAGGCGTCGCCGTCGGAACCACTACCAGAAATCGAGGCCATGCCCGCTTTACCACCTCCATCCGGCGAGAGCCCGTCGATCCTCGTCATCGGGGCAGGAGAACTCGGCGCGAGCGTGCTCGGCGCGCTCATCCACCACGTCGCGGCTCACCCCGGGGCGGCCGGCATTGCCGCGCTGTTGCGTCGACCAACCCCCGGTGCTGCCGCCTCTGCGCGCAACGCCGAGCTGGAGAAACTGGGCGTCGTCATCGAATATGCCGACGTGGCGACCGCATCGGTTGCTGAGCTCGCGGCCATCATGAGCCGGTATCACACCGTCATCAGCTGCATCGGCTTCGCGGCGGGGTCAGGCACCCAGCGCAAGCTCGCCCAAGCGGCCCTCACCGCCGCAGTGGCGCGGTATTTCCCCTGGCAGTTCGGCGTCGACTACGACAAGATCGGCCGCGGCAGTGCGCAACCGCTTTTCGATGAGCAGCTCGATGTCCGAGATCTGTTGCGCCACCAGCACGACACAGAATGGGTCATCGTCTCCACCGGGATGTTCACCAGTTTTCTCTTCGAACCTGCCTTCGGTGTTGTCGATCTCGTCTCTAGCACGGTGCATGCCTTGGGAAGCTGGGACAACGAAGTCACCCTCACCACTCCGGAAGACATCGGTGTGCTGACCGCAGACGTCGTCTTCGCCCAGCCACGCATACGCGATGCTGTGGTCTATCTCGCTGGCGACACCATCAGCTACCGCGAACTCGCCGACATCGTCGACCGGGTCCGCGGAACCACCGTCACCCGCGATGAATGGTCCACCGACTTCCTCTTCGATCAGTTGCGGCAGGATCCCGGCGACACGATGCGTAAATATCGCGCGGTCTTCGCACGCACCAGCGGTGTTGCCTGGCCGAAAGATCAGTCGTACAACGCAGTTCGGGGCATCCGGACGCTCACGGCCGAGGAATGGGCGCGGGCGAACCTGGTGTGAGCGTCGCGATTCGTCCCCGGTCGGGCCACAGATCCGCGGCCCGCATGTGGTGTTCGAAGGCGGCGGCGCGGAGCGCGACCGCATCACCGAGGTGCGGGCCGATCAACTGAATGGCGACGGGCAGCCCCTCGTCGGTGGTTCCATCACACCGTTGAACGGCGGGTCCGCAGAATTTACCGTGCCTTAGCGGGCACAATCCGCCGGATATCTAGCGGCAACGCTCCCGTAGTCGTCCGGGCGGCCGAATGTGTGCTACGCGCCGGCGGCTAGTGTCGCGCTATGCCGTCAGGATGTTGTGATGGGCTCGTCTGACCGGCCGGTGGGCATACCGGCCGGTGTCCGGGTGCGCGGGGCCCGTGAACACAACCTCAGGAACGTCGACGTCGATGTTCCGCGGGATGCGTTGGTGGTGTTCACCGGGGTGTCGGGGTCGGGTAAGTCGTCGCTGGCGTTCGGCACGTTGTTCGCCGAATCGCAGCGCCGGTATCTGGAGTCGGTGGCCCCGTACGCCCGCCGACTGATCGAGCAGGTAGGTGTTCCCGACGTCGACTCGATCGAGGGGATGCCGCCCGCGGTGGCGTTGCAGCAGCAGCGTGGAGCGGGTGGTGCGCGGTCGTCGGTGGGGAGTGTGACGACGTTGTCGAGCCTGGTGCGGATGCTCTATTCGCGTGCCGGGAACTATCCGGCTGATCAGCCGATGTTGTTCGCGGAGGATTTCTCACCGAACACCGTGCAGGGTGCGTGTCCGTCGTGCCACGGTATCGGCCGGGTGTATGAGGTGCCCGAGGCGCTGATGGTGCCGGATCCGTCGCTGACCATCCGGGATCGGGCCATCGCGTCGTGGCCGCCGGCCTGGTACGGGCAGAATCTGCGCGACATCCTGGTGTCGCTTGGCTATGACGTCGACAGACCGTGGAAGGAGCTGCCGAAAAAGCATCGGGAGTGGATCCTGTACACCGAGGAGCGCCCGACCGTGCCGGTGTACGCGGGGTTCACTCCGGCGCAGACGCGCCGGGCCGTCAAACAGAACGTGGAGCCCAGTTACCAAGGCACTTTCGTCGGCGCGCGGCGTTATGTCTTGGACACGTTCGCCAACACCAAGAGCGCGTCGGTGAAGAAGCGGGTTTCCCAGTTCGTGAGCAGCACGGTCTGCTCGACATGTCAGGGCAAGCTGCTCAAGCCCGAGGCGTTGTCGGTCACTTTCGAGGGGTTCGATATCGGCGACCTGTCCGGACTTTCGTTGATTCGGCTGGCACAGGTGTTGGAACCGGTGGTCGACGAGACCTGGACGCCGACCGGTGTCGGTCCCGGCGACGTCCTCGACCAGTCCGCGCGGCGGGCGGCGGTACAACACCGGGTGGCGGCCGGTGGATCAGCGCACAAGGCGGCCCCAGATATCCGGCACACACCCAACATGTCCATCGAAAAACGCGCTGCAGCCGGGCGTTTGGCGACCGAACTGCTTGAACGGTTGCAACCGATCATGGATCTGGGCTTGGGCTATCTGTCGCTGGATCGCAGCACCCCGACGTTGTCGTCGGGTGAGCTGCAACGTCTGCGGCTGGCAACCCAGTTGTCGTCGCAGCTGTTCGGGGTCGTGTACGTGCTCGACGAACCTTCGGCCGGGCTGCACCCGCGCGATCGGGATGCACTGCTGGGCATCCTGGAGGGCTTGAAGCGGCGTGGTAACAGTGTGTTCGTGGTCGAGCACTCACTCGACATCATCGGTGCCGCCGACTGGTTGGTCGACATCGGTCCCGGAGCCGGCGAGGGCGGTGGCCGGATTCTCTACAGCGGTCCGCCGAACGGTCTTGACCAGGTAACCGAATCGGCTACGCGCCGTTACCTGTTCGGTTTGACGCCGCCGGTGACGCGCACCCCGCGCGAGCCCGGCGGCTGGCTGCGGCTGGAACAGGTGAGCCGCAACAACCTTCATGACGTGTCGGTGTCGTTCCCGCTGAAATGTCTGACCGCGGTCACCGGGGTCTCGGGCTCGGGAAAGTCGAGCCTGGTCAGTCAGGCGCTGCCGACGTTGGTCGCCGAGTACCTGGGCGCGCCGGTGAGTGGTTCGACCGATGACGTGTCCGATGACAACGACCTGCTGCTGGCCGGCGAGTCCGCGCCGGTGGACGGCCGGATCGTCGGCGATATCGGCGGGCTGCGTCGTGTGGTGTGCATCGACCAGAAGCCCATCGGCCGCACGCCCCGGTCGAACGTCGCCACCTACACCGGAATGTTCGACTACATCCGTCGTCGCTTCGCCGAGACACCGGAAGCGCGGCGTCGCGGGTATAAGGCTGGGCGGTTCTCGTTCAACGTCGCCTCGGGCCGTTGCCCCACCTGCGAGGGTGAGGGGTGGGTGATGGTCGAGTTGCTGTTTCTGCCCAGCGTCTACACCCCCTGCCCGGACTGCGGCGGGACTCGTTACAAGGCAGACACGTTGGAGATCACCTGGCGGGATCGCAACATTGCGGAGATCCTGGAGATGGGGGTGGAGCAGGCCCGGGAATTCTTCGACGGCGACGCCGAGGTGCTGCGCTCGCTGACGGTGCTGTGTGACGTCGGGCTGGGTTATCTGAGGCTCGGGCAGCCGGCGACCGAACTGTCCGGCGGCGAAGCCCAGCGCGTCAAGCTCGCCACCGAGCTGCAACGGGCCCATCGCGGAGACGCGCTCTACCTGCTCGACGAGCCCAGTGCCGGATTGCACCCCGCAGACACCGACCGGTTGATGCTGCACCTGCAGAAGCTGGTGGACACCGGTAACACGGTCGTGGTTGTCGAACTCGATATGCGTGTCGTGGCTCAAGCCGACTATGTCATCGACCTCGGTCCCGGCGCCGGAGGAGACGGCGGTCGCGTCGTTGCCACCGGCACACCAGCCGCGGCGTCGACCCACACCGACAGCGTGAGTGCCCCCTACCTCGCCGCCGCCATCTCCGACTCACGGGCCGCCGAGTAGGGCCGCACGCCTGAGCAATCAGCACTGCGGTCGGTGCATGGCCCCAGAAAAGTGACTTGCCGCGATCCCTTGTGCCCGTGTGACCTGAAGCACTAACCTGACAACCTGCGCAGGAATGCAGGATTTATGGAGGGGTGGTGTATGGGCATCCATGAGGTCGCCCGGCAACTCGACGGAACGCTGACCAACTCGAGTCGCCGGGCACTGAACCTCCTGCTGGCCGACCCCGAGGAGATGTCGCAGCTCAGTGCGACCGAAGTCGCCGGTCGAATAGGGGTGCACGAAGCCACGGTGATCCGCCTGGCCCGTCAGCTCGGGTACTCGGGTTACCGCGAACTGAGGGCCGAATTGGCCAGTGCGGCGGGGCAGGGCACCGCGCTCACGAGTGCCGAACGGGTCCGCAGCCGCGCCACCTACACGCTCGAATCCCTGGTCGACGACGAGGTGGGGGCGATGAGCCGGCTGGCCAGGCTGGTGCGTCAGGACGAGGTCGACGAGCTGGCGCAGCGGATTCTGGACGCGCGACGGCTCATGTTGTTCGGCCCGCCCTATGCCGGTGCCGTGCTCAATGTGCTTGAGCGGCGGGTCCGCCGGTTCGGTGTGCAATCGGTGGCCCTGCCCACCAGCGGCAGGCTGATCGCCGAACACCTGACCACGCTTTCCGACGGCGATATGGTCCTGTCGTTCGTGTTCCGGCGTCCCGATTCCCGCGTCGATCGCATCAACAGCTTTGCGACCGACAAGGGCGCGATCACCGCGGTGATCGCCGACGAGGGCGGCTACACCTACCGCCCGACACCCGATCAACTGCTGGTGGCCCCTCGCGGCCCGAACCCCAATCAGCGCTCGCTGATGGTCCCGTTTCTGATCTGCTACGCGATCCAGAACGCACTGCACCACCTTGCGCCGGAACGCGTCGAGAAGGCCCTGCTGCTGTTGGACGACATCGCGAAGGTGGTGGGCGACGATGAACCGTCTCACGGACAGTGACCGCGGCGACGGGTTGTTCGGCCAGGTCCGGCAGGCCACCGAGCAGGCCGAGGAGGTCGTCGCGGCCGAGGCGGTCGCCACGTGGACTCCGACCGCTTTTCGCTCGATGAACATGGTCTCCGCCGTCGCGGTGCTCGCGTTCGGTGCGGCGATCTGTGTCGGCGCCCGGTCCTACCCGATGTGGGTGGGTGGGCTGCCCGGCGCGGGCCTCTTCCCGGGCGTCATCGGCGGGATCATCACCGTCCTGGGAGTCCTGTATCTGGTCGGTTCCCTGCGCGGTGTCTACCGGATCGGTGTCGAGACCGAGCCGCCGCCCACGCGCAATGCCCTGGCCCGCTCGGCGCTGTCCGTCGCGGCCCTCGTCGTCGCGGCGTTCAGTCTGGTGCCGATCGGTTACCCGGTGGTGTGCGCCGTCGGAGTAACGGTTCTGATCCGGCTCGGGGGCGGGCGTTTGCGGGTGGCCGCACTCATCGGAATCCTGTTCGCCGCAGCCAGTTTCCTGCTCGTCACGACCGTGCTCGGGATTCAGCTTCCCACCGGGCTGCTGCGCCCGCTTCTTGTCGGTCTGCTCTGAGGCGAGGTCACCGTGGATGCATTCGACAGCCTGATCGGCGGGTTCGCCGAAATCCTCACGCCGACCAACCTGTTGTTCGCGTTGGCGGGCTGTGTGCTGGGAATGGTCGTCGGGATCCTGCCCGGATTCGGACCACCAGCCGCGATGGCGCTGCTGCTGCCGGTGACGTATGTCGTCGGTCCCGTCCCGGGGATCATCATGATCGCCGCCATTCTCTACGGATCGATGTACGGCGGAACCATCACCTCGGTCTTGATGAACGTTCCGGGCGAACCATCCTCGGTGGCAACAACGTTGGACGGCTATCCGATGTCCCGACAGGGCCGTGGCGGCGTCGCGCTGGTGATCGCCGCCGTCGGATCGTTCGTCGGAGCCACGGTCGGGATCATCGGGTTGATCCTGGCCGCGCCGCTGGCCAAGGCCGCGCTCTCGCTCGGGGCGCGTGAGTACTTCGCCATCGGCGTCGCGGGTCTCGGCCTCGTCGTCGGCCTGACCGGGCGCAGCCTGGTGAAGGGTCTGATCAGCGCGATGATCGGCCTGGCCATCGGGCTGGTCGGGCTCGACCCGGTGCTGGGCACTCCGCGATTCACCGGCGGCCTGCCCGACCTCTTCGACGGGATCGACCTGGTGGCCGTCATCATGGGTCTGTTCGGCCTCAGCGAGATGTTGGTCGGCCTGGAGAGTCGATTGCTCACGCGTGCCAAGCCCGAACTCGGCCGGTTGGCGCCGAGCCGGGAGGACTGGCGCCGTTCGGCCGGCCCGATGGCACGCGGCAGCGTGATCGGCTTCCTGGTGGGACTCCTTCCCGGATCGCCCGGCACCACTGCGACATTCGCCTCCTATGTGCTGGAAAAGCGGCTTTCGCGCAAACACCGTTCCCAGTTCGGCCACGGCGCGGTCGAAGGAGTGGCGGGCCCGGAGACGGCCAACAACTCGCTCGGAATCGCGACCATGGTGCCGATGTTCACGTTGGGCATCCCGTCCTCGGTGACGATGGCGATCCTGATGGGCGCCTTCGTGGTGCACGCCCTCACCCCCGGCCCGCTACTGTTCCGTGATCATCCCGACATCGCGTGGGCCATTATCGCAAGCCTATTGGTGGGCAACGTGATCCGGTTGATCCTCAACGTCCCGCTGGTCCGAGTCTGGTTGTTGATCCTCAAGATTCCCTACCCGGTGTTGTTCGGCACCGTGTTGGCCCTGATGATGCTGGGCTGCTACGTCGTCAACGGAGCCGCCCTGAACATCCTGGTGCTGTGCGTCTTCGGCGTCATCGGCTACTGGCTGCGCAAGGCCGACATCCCGCTGGCGCCGATCGCTCTCACGATGGTCCTCGGCCCCATCCTGGAAACGAACCTGGTTCGGGCGCTGCTGCTGTCGGACGGTGATGTCGCCACTCTGTGGAGCAGTCCGTTCTCCGCGATCTTCCTCGTCGCCGGACTGTCGATGCTCGGGCTGCCCATCGTGCTCCGCGCGCTGCGAGCTCGGGCCACGCGCAGGCAGCTCGACACACCCGACGAGGAGGACCCGACGCCCACCACCGACACCACGACCACCAGTCACAACGAGCACGTCTGACGAGACACGAAGGAACCGCCATGATCCGAAATACCCTCCGGTGCAAGCTCCTTGCGCTCGCCGTCGCCGGCCTCACGCTGTCGACCGGCTGCTCCTCGCTGACCCAGACGTCATCGGATACCGCCGAGTTCCCCGGCACCCAACCGGTCACGTTCCTGATGCCCTACACCGCGGGCGGATCATCAGATCTTCTGGTTCGCGATCTCCAGCCCTATCTGGAGAAGACGCTCGGGACGAAGATCATCGTCGACAACAGGGTCGGCGCGGGTGGGCAGGTCGCCCTCACCGAACTCGCCAACGCCGAACCCGACGGGCACACGATCGGCCTCACCAACCTGCCGTCCACGCTGGCCTACATCGACCCCGACAAGCGTGCGCCGTACAAACGTGACAGCTTCGAACCGATCGGCACCATCAACCGGTTCCAGGGGATCGTCGCCGTCGCCGGGAACGGCAAATGGCCCGATCTGGCGGCGCTGATCGCCGACGCCAAGGCCAGGCCGGGATCGGTCACTGTGGGCGTCGACGGCCTCAACGGCGACGACCACATCGCCGCGCTGCGCTTCATGCAGGCTACCGGCACCAGCCTCAAGATCGTTCCGTTCGACTCGGGCAGTGAGAAACTGATCGCGCTGGTCGGCGGAGAGATCGACATGTCGCTGGGGACCGTGCCGACATTCCGGTCGCAACTGAGCACGGGTGAGGTCAAGGCACTCGCGGCGCTTGAGGCACATCCGATCCCGGGGCTCGACGGCGTGCCCACCGCCACATCGCTCGGCTATGACCTCCAATGGGATTCCTACAACGTGGCGTCGGCGCCCGCCGGCCTCAACCCGGACGTGTCCAAGAAGCTGCAGGATGCCCTGGCCAAAGCGAGTAGCGATGCGCTGGCCGATCCGGCCTTCGTCGAGAAGATGAAGGCGGGCGGCTTCGTCTTCGGCTTCAAAGACGCCGCATGGACCGAAAAGACCTGGGCCGAGCTGGAATCGCAATGGAATGAGCTCGTTCCGCTCGCCCGCAAGCAGGGTCACGGAAATTGACCACGACCAGACGACAGGAGCTCATCGTGCCCACCTCAGAGATACTCGACAGCCTCTCCACCCTCGGTGCCAGCACCGTCTATGAAGGCAGCGGACTCGACTGCTGGGTGGACCCGGCGATCCGCCCGGCCTGGTCCGGCGCCCGCGTCGCCGGTCCCGCCTTTCCCGCGGCCGGGCCGGTTGGCGACAACCTGGCCCTACAGCACGCGGTCCGGGAGGCACCGGCCGGCTCGGTCATCGTCTACGACGGCGGCGGCGCGCAATTCGGCTACTTCGGCGAGATCCTGGCCAGCATCGCCAAGGTGCGAGGGGTGGCCGGGTTGGTGATCGACGGCACGGTGCGCGATGTCGACGAGATCGCGGCGATGGGTTTCCCGGTCTTCTCCCGCGGTATCGCCATGCGCACCACCGCGAAACGTGACCCAGGAGCGCGCGGCGAGCCCGTAGAGTTGGGGAACCGGACGGTGCGCTCGGGGGATATGGTGGTCGCCGACAACGATGGTGTCGTCGTGGTGCCCGCCGAAAACCTCACCGAGGCACTTGCCGGCGCCAACCAACGCAGCAGCCACGAACGAGACCGGCTCGCTACCATCCGCAGCGGCGAAATCCCCCCGGTGAAGACGAAATGACAGCCACCGCGGCAGCGCTCGAACGCGGACTGTGGGGGATTCTCGCGACGCCGTTCACGGGCGGCTCGGCCGCCGTCGACACCGATTCGCTGCGCCGCGAGGTGGCGTTGTTCCTCGATATCGGTGCGGCGGGCGTCGTCGCGCTCGGAGTATTCGGCGAGGGTGCGGCGTTGAGTTCCGCCGAGCAGGACGATGTGGTTTCCACGGTCGTCGACGCGGCAGCCGGCGCCCCGGTGATCGTCGGGCTCTCCGCGCTGCGCACCGCACCCGCGGTCGAACAGGCGGAGCGGGTGATCGGCGACGCCGAGGGCGGAATCCGGGCCCTGATGGTGCAGCTCAACAGCCCTCGCGCCGAACAACTTATCGCTCACCTGACCGCTGTCCACCGGGCCACCGGTGTCGGTATCGTCGCTCAGGACTATCCGGTCGCGAGCGGCGTCGTCGTCCCGACATCCACACTTGTCGAAACCGTGCGGGCCTGTCCGTTCATCGTGGCCGTCAAGGCCGAAGCTCCGCCGACGGCGCTCGCGATCGCGCGACTGACGGCCAGCCTCGACGTTCCGGTATTCGGTGGACTGGGGGGAGTGGGGTTGATCGACGAGCTCGCTGCCGGCGCGGCCGGCGCCATGACCGGGTTCTCCCGGCCCGAGGCTCTGCTCGAAGCGATCCGGGCCTACGACGACGGCGGCGTCGCCGCCGCGCACGGCGCGTTCGCGAAGTGGCTGCCGCTGGCGAACTTCGAGGCCCAGCCCGGGATCGGGCTGGCGTTGCGCAAGGAGGCGCTGCGACGGCGCGGTGTGCTCGCCGATGCGGCGGTTCGGGCACCCGCGCCGAGCTTCCCCGCCGAATTGCGGGACATCCTTGGGGCGCACCTCGCCGCTCTGCCCGACGCGGATCACCAGCCTTGTTCGGACGGCAGGGCAGGCGGTGGATCGGGGATGAGGGTGCCGTCGTCTTGACGGGCCTGTTGGGCGATGCGTTCGGTCAGTGCCGAATCCGACGTCACCGAGCCCGAGCAGTTCGCCGCCGCGCTGTTCGACATCGCCCACGACGTGTACTCGACGCCAACCCAATTGACCACGGTGCTGCAGGATTGGCACAAGGGGCGGCGCAGCGAAGTGCACGAGATCAACGGATACGTCGCGCACGAGCGGATCCGACTCGGCGGATCGGCACCCGTGAACAGCGCCGTGGTCGACATCGCCTCGCGGATAGAAGCCGGCCGGCTCAAGGCGGGTCCCGACGTCGCCGACCTCCTCCTCGAACGTGCCGGCCGGTCGGCGTGAACTCCGAACCGACACGGCCGGAGGCTCCGAGTGGAGCCCGGTGCCCACGTTCGGGGACGATGGACCCATGTGGAGATGGCGTTCGACCGGTGTACTGGTGGCATTGACTCTGGCGGTGTTGACGCCTGGCACAGCCCACGCCGACCCCGAAAGTCCGTTGACCACACTGGTTGACCATGCGGCCGAACGCCTGCAAACCGCCGACGACGTCGCGGCGACCAAATACCGCTCCGGCGGTGCCATCGACGATCTCGCGCGCGAACAACAGGTGATCGACGCGGTCACGGCGGACGCGGCCGACCACCGGCTCGACACGGCCTACGTCCACGACATCTTCCGGGACCAGATCGATGCGACCGCCTCGGTCGAGCACACCCGCGTCGGCCAGTGGAAGATCGACCCGGCCGCCGCGCCCACCAACACCACCGAACTGGCGTCGATCCGCGGCACCATCGACCGGCTGAACGGCGCCATCGTCGACGAGATCGCCGCGGCATGGCCGGCTCTGCACGCGCCGGCCTGCACCGCCGACCTGCGCAACGCACTGGACAGCGTCTCGGCCGACCGCCGACTCGACGATGTGTATCGACGGGCCCTCGGCTACGCCACACACCGCTACTGCGGTTAGTCCGGCGGCCGTCACCGGCAAACTGCCTGGCCGCTGTGACTTCCAGCACACGCGGTAACCCGATGCCCGCCGGTTATCGATGCACGGGTTGTAGGGTCGTGCCGGGGAGGCGTCCAGCCGGTCGGATGATACGGATGTCGACCGCGAATTACAAAGGATTGCAAGTTGTTTCGCAGCTCTGGGCACATCGCCGAGGATGGCTATGGTGGGGGGATGGCTCGTCGATCCGCGCTCAAGCTACCGCTGCTGGCGGCCGCCGCCATGACGCTGCCCCAGATCCCCCGGGCCGGTGCGGCCCAGTCCGGGCGCTGGTCGGCCGACCGGGTCCGACGCTGGTACGACGCGCAGGGCTGGCTGGTCGGGGCCAACTACATTCCGGCTAATGCGGTCAATCAACTGGAGATGTTCCAGGCGGAGACCTTCGACCTGCAGCGCATCGACACCGAATTGCGCATCGCCCGCCTGATGGGGTTCAACACGTTGCGGGTGTTCCTGCACGATCAGCTGTGGATTCATGATCGGCTGGGCTTCCAGAACCGGCTGGCGCTGTTCGTCGGGTTCGCCGCGAGCCACGGCATTAAACCGCTTTTGGTGCTGTTTGACTCCTGCTGGGATCCGCTGCCCAAGTTGGGGCCGCAACGCCCCCCGCGGCCCGGTGTGCACAACTCGCGCTGGGTGCAGAGCCCCGGGGCCGAGCGTCTCGACGACAACCGCCAGATCCGGCGAGAGCTGCGCGATTACGTCGTCGGGGTGTTGACCCAGTTCCGCGACGACGACCGCATCCTGGGCTGGGATCTGTGGAACGAGCCCGACAACCCGGCCAGCGTGTACCGCAACGTCGAGCGCGAGGACAAGGTGGAGCGGGTGGCGGACCTGCTCCCCGAGGTGTTCCAATGGGCCCGCTCGGTCGACCCGATCCAGCCGCTGACCAGCGCGGTGTGGGAGGGCGAATGGGCGGATCCGGGCCGGCGCACCGAAATCGCCAGCATCCAGCTGGCCAACTCCGATGTGATCACGTTCCACAGCTACGCCAACCCGAGGGACTTCGAGGCCCGCATCGCCGAGCTCGCCCCGCTGGGCCGGCCGATCATGTGCACCGAGTACCTGGCCCGGACCGAAGGCAGCACCATCGAGGGAATTCTGCCGGTGGCCAGGCGGCACAATGTCGGTGCCTACTGCTGGGGCCTGGTCGCCGGAAAGACCCAGACCTACCTGCCGTGGGATTCCTGGGAGCATCCGAGTCCGGAGCCGCCCAAGGTGTGGTTCCACGATCTGTACCACGGCGACGGGCGGCCGTTTCACGGCACCGAGCTGCAGACGGTGCGCGATCTCACCGGGCGGGTGTACCCGCCGTGACCGGGCTCGTTACGCCGACAGCGGGGTGAGGTAGTCGATCCCGCCGACGTAGACGATGCCCGAGGGGTGCGGTGTGGTCGCCGCATGGGCGATCACCGTCGCGAACTCGTCGATCGTCGGCAACGGGGCGCGACCACGGCGGGCCTCCACCACCTCGGGGTCGCGGCGCTGCAGCAGCCTGACGATGATCGTGCCGTCGATCATGTCCCCCGACACCACGGTGAGCCGGATTCCTCTGCGGTCGAACTCGGAGCGCATGCCGTACAGCGCGGTTTCACCGGCCCGCTTGCTGGCGGCGATGGGGCCATAACCCTTCGGCACCGCCTTGTTCGGATAGAAGTGGGCCTGATGGCTGGTGACGAACACGATGGTGGCGCCGGTCGGCATATGCGGCAGCGCCAGCTGGGTCAACCGCCGTTGCGCGTCGCGGTTCAGCCGCATCGCATAGCCCGGGTCCGCGCCCTGTTCCAACCCGCCCGACGCGTTGAGCACCAGCATGTCCAGCTTGCCGAACCGGTCGACGATGTCGTCGATCATGGCGGCCGCGGCCGCCGGATCGGAAAGGTCGGCTCCGGCCGTGGACGCCTGCCCGCCCGCGGCGCGGATGGTCTCGGCGATGGTGTTCGCGCGCTTGGCCTTCTCGCGGTAGTTGACGATGACGTGGGTGTCGGGGTCGGCAAGCTGCCGCGCGACCTCGGCGCCGATGCCCCGTGATGCACCCGTCACCAGGGCGATTCGTGGCGATCCGGTTGGCTGCATGTCGATTCCTTCCGTAGCCGAAACCCAACCCTACACCAAATCTAAGAAAAGTAAGGGAAAAATAAGGTCACGATAAAGTTGTGGCCGGGCGTCGGCGTCGTCACGGTCGTGGGGCTCCGCAGATGATCAGTCTCATGGATGACTTCTATCGAATCTGATTGTTGGACTTGATGAGACGGTTGCGATCTGATGGGGACATGCCGGAGGGCCGCCGCCGGCGCCACCAGAACGGAGCACGGACAGTGAATGGCATCAGCCGACGAAACTTCGCCCGCATCACGACCGCCGCCGCCGGCGCGTTGACGCTCGCTGCGTGCACGTCGGCACCGAGCGAGACACCGAACGAGACACCGGCCACCCTGGCACCCGCGGCCGGCCCCACCGCCCCGGCCGCGCCCGCGCACACGCTGGGCCCGGTCAAACAGATCGACGCCGGACTGCTCAACGTCAGCTATGTCGAGTCCGGTCCCGCCGACGGTCAACCGGTCATCCTGCTGCACGGCTGGCCCTACGACATCCACAGCTACGCCGATGTCGCCGCCGACCTGGCCGGACAGGGGTTCCGGGTGATCGTGCCGTTCGCCCGCGGGTTCGGGCCGACCCGGTTCCGCGCCGCCGACACCATGCGCAACGGCCAGCAGGCCGCCCTCGCCAGGGATGTGATCGACCTGATGGACGCGCTGCACATCCCGAGCGCGATCCTCGGTGGATACGACTGGGGTGGCCGGACCGCCAATGTCGTTGCCGCGCTGTGGCCGCAGCGGGTCTCCGGGCTGGTCGCCGTCAGCGGCTATATCGTGGTGAACCTGGCCGCCAACACCCAGCCGCTGGCGCCCAAGGCCGAGCAGGGCTGGTGGTACCAGTACTACTTCGCCACGCCGCGAGGCGAACTCGGCTATCGGCAGAACACCAAGGAGTTCAACCGGCTCATCTGGCAGACCGCCTCACCGCTCTGGAAATTCGACGACGCCACCTACGACCTGTCGGCCGCGGCCTTCGACAACCCCGACCACGCCGACATCGTCGTGCACAACTACCGCTGGCGGCTGAGCCTCGCGCCGGGTGAAAGCCGTTACGACGCCGACGAACTCCGGCTGGCCGGCAAACCCGTGATCTCGGTACCCACCATCACCATCGGCAGCGACTTCGACGGGGCCGCCAAGGACGGAGCCGGCTACCGCAGCCTCTACACGGGCCCCTACGAGCACCGGATCCTCGACGGCATCGGACACAACGTGCCCCAGGAGGCGCCGGCCGCGTTCACCTCCGCGATCGTCGACGTCGCCCACAAGTGACGGATCGCGCCTCGGTCACACCCGCTGCGGCCCGGTGGCGTCGAGTGCCCGGTCGAGGAACTCGGCGGGCACCTCGGGCCATTGCGCCTTCCAGCGCCCCGCGCGCTGGTCGGCGCGCAGGTCTGCCACCGTGGCCAGCACATGGGGGCCGCCGTCGACCAGATACCGCAGCATCCGCAACTGTGCGCACTGCGCGGCGACCGTGGCGACGGTGATCTTCGCCGCGTCCGTGCGGCCATCGGCGGCCAGGCACGCGCCCAGCAGCCTGCGGGCCCGCAGCAACGCCTGCGGGTGGTTGCGCGGCAGCAGCCGGTCCACCCACTCCTGGGCCCAGCGGCAGGCCAGCTCCCGATCCGCCGGGTCGTCGCCGGCGATCAGGGTGCGGATCGCCGACGCCTCCTCGAACTGCACGGCGATCTCGTCCATCGCATCCACGGGCTGGCGCCTGCCGTCGTAGGGCGTCACCGGCATCGGGCCGAATTCCGGGTGCGGCGGCAGCCCGAGCCGGATCCGCTCATGTTCGGCCAACGCGCGCAACCGGTTCAGCGACAGTGCGCGGGCGACTCGGGTGGCCTCGTCGAGCCGCCGGGTGGCGCCGTGGCGGTCGCCCTGCAGGGCCTTGATCCGGGCGTTGATCACGTAGCGGGCGATCTTGAAGTCGACCGACCCGCCCTCCGGCCCGAGCTTGTACCCCTCGTCCAGCAGGCGCTCGGCCTCGTCGAGATCCCCTCGCTCATACAGGAGTTCACCGAGCATCGAGCTGGCCAGCCGGGCGGTGTAGGAATGGATGCCCGCCGATCGCTTCGCGATCCGCAGCGCCCGGCGGAAACAGGTCTCGGCCGCGGTGTTGTCGAGCATCAGATGATGGGCCAACCCGGTGAAGCACAGCCCGTTGACCACCGTGAACGCATCCCCGCTGCGCTCGTAGAACGGTGTCGCCCAGGCCTGCACCCGCTCGACCTCGTCGCGGTCGTATCGGTACGCGGCGGCGAAGGTGGCCAGGTTGGCGGCCGATGCGACGGTGAACGGCCGCAGCCGGTCCCGGCGCCGCAGACACGGTGCGATGTGCTCGTCGATGCCGGCCAGCCGGTCACAGCGCAGGTCGACGACACCGCGCACCACCCCGGCATCGGCCCGCACGTCGGCGATCTCGTCGGCGCTCAGCCCCGCCGACTCCACCGTCGAGTCGACCAGTGCCAGCGCCTGTTCGGCGGCGGGAATCCGGTGCAGCACGATGTTCGCCCAGGCCAGCGCGAGTTGCAGGCGGGGATGTGACCGGACCGCGGCGGCCGGCAGTTTCGCGGCCAGTCCGATCAGGGTGGCCATCTGGGAATTGCCCACCAGGGTGATGCCGTCGCTCTCGACCAGGCCCACCGCCCGCTGCTCGTCGCCGGCGGCCAGCGCGTGATCGACCGCCTCGCTGACCATGTGATGCGCGGCGAACCATTCCGAGGCCACACCGTGCAGCTGCCCGATCCGGTCCGGGGTGTCGCGGCCGAGCCGGTGCCGCAGGAAGTCGCGGAACAACTGGTGATAGCGGAACCACTGATCGTCGATCCGGTGCAGGAACAGGTCGCGTTCCTCGACCTGCTCGAGCATGGCCGAACCGTCTGCCACACCGGCCAGCGCGGCCGCCAGCCCGCCGCAGATCCGCTCCGGGATGGACGTCGTGAGCAGGAAATCGAGCATCGACGGTTCGAGTGTGTCGAGCACGTTCTCGGCCAGGAATTCGCTGATCGCGTGGTGGCGGCCGGTCATCGTCCCGATCAGCCGGACCGGATCCTCGCGGTCGCGCAGCGACAGCGACGCCAGCTGCAGGGCCGCCACCCACCCGTCGGTCTTGTCGGTGAGTTCTTCGACGTCGCCCCGGTCCAGGTCGAGGCCGCCGAGCTCGACGAGGAAGCTCTCGGATTCGGCCACATCGAAACGCAGTGCGGTGGCGTCGATTTCGACGAGCTCGTCCTGCATGCGCATCCGGCTCATCGGCACCCCGCTCTGACTGCGGCTGGTGACCACCACGGTCAGGCCCGACGCCACGTTGTCCAGCAGATACCGCAGTGCCGCGATGGTGGCCGGATCGGTCACCCGCTGCCAGTCGTCGATCACCAGGGTCATCCGGGTGTCGCTCTGGTGGATCTCGTTGATCAGCGAGGTCAGCACGTAACGTTCGGCCTCGTCGCCGTGCTCTTCGAGCACCTCACCGAGGTCGGAGGCCAGCGCGGGGGTCACCGCGCGGATCGCCTCGATCAGATGGGACAGGAACCAGACCACGTTGTTGTCGTCGTGGTCGACGGTCAGCCACGCCACCGCCACTCCTTCGGCGCTCAGTAGTTTGGCCCACTGCGCGGCCAGCGTGCTCTTGCCGAACCCGGTCGGCCCGTGGATCACCGTGAGCTTCTTGGCGCGTTGGGCCCGAAGGGCTTCGATCAGGCGGGCCCGCTCGACCAGAGCCCGGTTCGACACCGGGCGCTGGAAGCGGGTGGCGGGCGCGGGTGGGGTCATCGTCCGCACCGGGTAGCCGGTGGAGGGGGTTCCCGGAGCCGTCGCCGGGTCGTGGTGCACCGCGGGAGCCGGTATCGGCACGGGCATATCGTCGACCGGGAGGCCGTGGCGGCGTTGCAGCTCGCGCAGTTGTTCGCCGAACGCCTCGGCGGTCGCCGGGCGGTCCTCGGGGTCGCGCGACATTGCCTGCTCGATCATCGTGCACACATCGGCGGGCAGGCCCGAGTCCCGCAGGTTCGGCATCGGATGCCGGGTTATCCGCAGGAACTGGGCCACCATCTGCTCACCCTTGCGGCGCTCGAACACCGCGTGCCCGGTGCCCGCGCTGAACAACGTCGACGCCAGGCTGTACACATCGGAGGTCGCGCCGGGTGCTTCGCCGACCAGGACCTCCGGGGCGGTGTAGGCGGGTGAGCCCATGACCGCACCGTCGGCCGTCTCGAACCCGCCGATGACCCGGGCGATGCCGAAATCGGTCAGCTGGGGTTCGCCGTACTCGGTGAGCAGGATGTTGGCCGGTTTGACGTCGCGGTGCAGGGTGTCGCGCCGGTGCGCGGTCTCCAGCGCACCGGCCATCTTCACCCCGACGCGCAGCGCATCCTGCCAGCCGAGCGGCCCGTCGTCGTGGATCTTCGAGCCCAGCGAGCCGTGCGGGTGGTACTGCATCACGATGTAGGGCCGACCGCTCGCGGTGGTGCCGACCTGGAAGATGTTGACGATGTTCGGATGCCCGGACAGCTTGCCCATCGCGACCTGCTCACGCATGAAGCGTTCGAGGTTCTCCGGCTCCAGATCGGCGGTGAGGACCTTGACCGCGACGGTGCGTCGCAGCGTGCGCTGGGTGCAGCGGTACACCACACCGAACCCGCCCTGCCTGATCTCCTCGGGGTCTTCGAAACCGGCTGCGGTCAGCTCCGCCGGGATCCCGGCGGGCAGATCCCGCTGGGTCGGCAGCGGATCGTTACGGCCCATCGTTCGCCTCGAAGTTCCAATGGCGTCATGGCAGCACCGTAGCCACCGTCCCGAGCATAACGCCGGCTTTGCCGACGGGCCCGGCGATCGAAACGGTGAACCTCAGGAGCCGCGGGACCGCCACGCGGCGACCGCGATGACGGCGCCGATCACCGCGATGATCGGCCCGAGAATGGACCACGTCGTGGTGTTGCTCATCGGGCTTCCGCCCACCACGCCGAATCCTTGAAGGGAGAACAGCACGCCGAAGAGCATCACGAACACGCCCACGACGCCGCACACGGTGACGAGAATGCTGCGCACGCCTCGACGGTACCCGCCGCTCACTGCGGCGGTGGCGGGTCGAGCATGTCGACCTTGGTCCCGTTCCAGTGGTAACGCACGGTGCTCACCGTTCCGTCGCCGCAGGCGGTGCAGCTCTGCCCGGACCGGTAGCGCAGCACCACGGTGTCGCCGGTGGACGCGTCGGCGTCCAACGAGGTGAAACCGTAAGCCTTCGAGGTGCCGGTGCCCAGGAACGTGCCGCGGTGAAACATCAAGGCCGCCACCGGCGAGCTACCGGTGCCGCCCTCGATCATCACCAGGATCGTCGACACGTCGGCGCACGGGTTGTAGTTGCTCTGCAGCGGCCTTTCGGCGAAGCGGCGACCGGTGCCGGGCTCGGCGGGAAGTCCGTCCAGCGCCGACCGCAGCGCGCTCGCCTCGTCCGGGCCGCACGCCGCCGATGCCGGGGTGTGCCGTCCTGACCAGGCCGCGAGGCCGGCGACCAGCAGGACCACGACGGCCAGATATCCGACCCGGCGTGTCATCTCGCCCCTTCCGTTCCGAGGATGCGGATCCGTCAAGGGTAGGGCAGTGGGTCCGTGGTTCGAGATGCCTGGACCATCCCGATGCGCACAGCGCTGTACACACCGCCGCGATGATTCCGACCGCGGTCAGCATGACCGGATAGCTCAGGTAGTGCGCCAGCGCGGCCAGCGCGGCGGGCAGCAGGAACCCGACATAGGCCAGCGAGTAGTAGACACCGGAGATTCCGGCCAGCTCGTCGGGGTCGGCGATCCGCTGGATCTCCAGAAGCCCTGAGACGATGGCGATCCCGTACGCACTGCCGAGCAGCATCGCCACGAACACGGCCAGGGTTGGTGACTTGGTGACCGCGGTGGCCACCGCCGCGAAGACGCCGAGGGTCATCAAGACCATCGAGACCACCACGGCGCGCGCGCTCGACCGGTCGTCGAGACGGCGGGCGATCGGCTGGATCAGCACGCCGCAACCCAGCGTCAGCACGGTCAGGCCCGCGGTGTAGAGCAGCGCCCAGTGCCCGAGCCGCTCGGACACCAGCTCCGGGACGATCGCGTAGGCGACGGCCGCCGAGCCGAAGATCCACGGCGCCATGGGAACAACGACGCGCAGGAACCGGCGGTGTCCGGCGATCGGGACCCGCAGGCCGTGCAGCAGAGTGCCGATGGACCCGGCCCCGCGCTGCGGGATCCGGGTTTCCACGGTGCGGCGGCGCAGCGCCCACAGCGCGGGCAAACAGAGCGCCGCGTGGACGAGGTAGGTCAGCACCAACGGCAGCGGGGCGAACGCGGCGAGCAGCCCGGCGCACAGCGGCCCCACCCCGAGCCCGAGGGACAGGCAGATCGAGGCGCGCCGCGCCCCGGCCCCGGCGGGGGCGTCGTCGAATGGGGGACGCGAGAGTTCGGCGATCCAGGCCGATCCCACGGCCACCGCGATCCCGACGGCCAAACCGCTCAGCAGCCGGCCGCCGAACAGGGCCGCGAAACCCCAGACGTCGCCGACGGCGATGATCACGCTGCCGATCGCCGAGCTGAGTACGCCGAAGGCCATCACCGGGCGGCGGCCGTGCCGGTCAGAAAGGGTCGACGCCACCAGCAGCCCCGGCACCAGACCGACGACATAGGCGCCGAGCAGCACGTCGACGTCCACCCGGCTGTAGCCGGCATGCTGCGTGTAGGCGATCAGCAGCGGGGTGAATTGGTTTCCGCCCCAACCGATGCAGAAGGCGGCGGCGGCAACGGCGACCCACGGGTTGATCCGGGTCCTAACGGATGCTGTTGTGGCACTGGTCATCCGAGCACCACCCGGTGTGTCGCCTCCAGATGGGCCAGCAGCCCGGCCTCGAATGCCTGCACGTCACGCGCACCGATGGCGGTGATCAGGTCGCCGTGCTCAGCCATGATCTGGGCCAACCGGGCGGAGTCCGATCGCGCGACGGCGGCCATCATGCGGCGTTGCCGATCGCTGAGGGAGTCGTAGAACCGTTGGGCGATCGCGTTGCCCGCCACGTCCACGATGCGGCGGTGAAAGGCGTCGTCGGCCGAGGCGAACTGCTGGGCATTCCCGGCCGCCGCGCCGCGCCGCTGCTGGTCGACGAGATCGGTCAGTTCGGTGAAGAGCTGGTCGACGGCTTCGGGCGAGCGGCACAGCCTGCGGACCGCGGCGGTCTCGAGTGCCAGGCGCATCTCCAGCAGGTCGGTGGCCTCACGGGACGGCACCGGGACGACGACGGCGCCGCGGCGGGGCAGCATCTCCAGCAGGTCCTCAGCGGCCAGGCGCAGAAATGCTTCGTGGACGGGGGTCCGGCTGACCCCGAGCTGGTTGGCCACCTCGACTTCGCTGAGCAGCTGACCGCCGCG
>NZ_JBSFPX010000083.1:0-29333 GCF_053588415.1 Mycobacterium sp. NPDC003449 | reverse complement strand
CCGGTACTGCCACTGACGACTTGAGCGACAATTCACCGGTCAACGAGGCTTCCACCGCCATGAACACATTCAGTGGATCCGGCACGGCTCGCCGCGCGATGCTCCCCACGGCGGCGTCGCTCACTGCAAGCCCATCGAGGGCCTGCCGGAAGTTGTCCGCGCAGCTCGCGTGCCAATCCCGAAATCCCAAGGCGCGATACCGCTCTGGATCGCACGCCGGGATCAACGTGTCGTGGACGCCCCCACTGTCGTCGGCGACCACAGTCAACATCGCCGCGCGCAGGTCGTCGACCAAGGTATCCCCGACGCGTGGACTCAGTCGGCCCATCGCCAAGCGGCTGTGGGACATGGACATTACGGACGCACCCCCGAGTTTGAGCGCCCAGGTATCAACAACCTGATATCCCAAGGTGTTCACGATGTGAAGCCGTTGACCCGCTCGCAGCACGAGGCCGCCGCCACGGCCACCTTCCACGGTGCACACATGGCGAGCGCGCGTCACGTCAGACACGGTCACCGCCGACACCTCCCGAGCAGAGGATGTGGGGCGTCGACCGCGTAAGGCGACAGATACCAACACATAGGCATTGCGACCCTCTCGTGCGATGGTTGGGATGAACGGAAACTGCTGTACATTCGTGTTATACGATAATATCCCTAGTTGTCGGAAAGGACAATGGTGAGCGTCTCCCCCGATTCAATCAACCCGTCGGTGGGGCAGCGGCTTCGCGCCGCGCGCGTGGCCAAAGGCCTCAGTGCCCGCCAATTGGCCTCACTGGCCGAGGTCACGCCGGCCTATCTGAGCCGGTTGGAGAATGGCCAGCTCAGCCCAACGGTGAGCACTCTGTCCAAGGTCATGCAGGCCCTCGGTCAGCCGGTCGCGGATCTATTTCATGGAGACGATGAGCGCGGGCCTCTGGTCAGGGCCGGCGAACGACGGATCATCCGTAGCCATGGCGTGGCCGACGAGTTACTGTCACCCACCCGATCGGGGCGCCTCGAAGTTCTCGAAACGGTAGTCAGCCCGGGAGCGGGCAGCGGGGACGAGCCCTACAGCCACCCCGGTGACGAAGAATGCATCGTACTCCTGGCGGGAACCCTCGACGTCCAGGTGCGCGATACCCATTACGTGTTACAGCAGGGCGATGCACTGACGTTCAGCTGCCGCGTTCCGCACTCGTGGCGCAACACAGGCGCAGGCGAGGCGCGCGCATTGTGGATCATCACGCCCGCCGGCTACTAATTGAATGTTGCCTTTTTGTATAACACATGAGATGCTCTCCAAGTTGATGAAGAACGCCATGTGACCACATCGCCCGACACCATAGCCGGGAGAAGGACCCGCCCAGGCGGGGCGCAGGACCCAGCTGTCCGGGATGCGCCTATCACAACCCCACAAGTCTGGAGGAGAACACATCATGACCACGGAAATGTCGACCGAACAGGTCAGCGATCTGTTTTCACGGTTCACTCTCGGCGCCCTTGATCTACCCAATCGCCTTGTCGTTGCACCGATGTCGCGAGTGAGCACCCGCGGCGACGGCATTCCCACCGGACAGATGGCTGAGTATTATCGAGGATTCGCCGAAGGCGGCTTCGGTTTGATCATCACTGAAGGGATCTACCCCATCGGCCCGGCGGCCCAGGGCTACGCGGATCAACCTGCGCTGACCTCTCTGGAACACGCGCGGGGCTGGCGGGCGGTGACCGAGGCCGTACATGATTCCGGTGGATTCATCGTCGCTCAGATCATGCACGCTGGTGCACTCTCACAGCACCTGGAGTCCACACTGGCGCCCAGCGCGGTCGCACCCAGGGGAGCGAAGATGCCCGAATACGGCGGCGCTGGAACCTATCCCACTCCGAGCCAGGCGACCCAGGAACAGATAGCCGAGATCCTTGCCGGATTTGCGGACACAGCTGCACTCGCAGTGGATGCCGGGTTTGACGGCATCGAAGTACACGCCGCCAACGGCTATCTGCTCGACCAGTTCATCACCGACTACACCAATACGCGCTCGGACCACTACGGCGGTTCTCCCACCGCACGAACCAGACTGACCGCCGAAGTGCTCGCCGCGATCCTCGATCGAATCGGACGCCGCATTCCGGTAGGGGTACGGTTGTCGCAGGCCAAGGTCAACGATTCCCGGCACCGGTGGGTCGACGCGCATGAGGCCGAGGACATCTACGACACCATCGCCGGGGCCGCGCCGACCTACCTTCATCTCGCGGGTGAAGGACGGCCCTGGACACAGAGCGGGCGCACCGCCGACGGCACACCACTCGGCGAATTGGCCCGTCGCACCACGGGTCTACCCGTGATCGTCAATGGCGGCCTACACACGCGCGGTGTCATCGACAGGGTGCTGGCCGAGGGAGAAGCCGACCTCGTGAGCCTGGGCCGGCCCGCCCTCGCCGATCCGAGTTGGCCCATGCGAATCCGAAACGGACAATCTCCCGAAGACTTCGACGCCGATCTCATCACCCCTGCAGCGACATTGGACAACACCGAGCACGCGCGTACACGACGTGAGCAGAGCAGGTGAACACGATGGCACCACACCAAGACGACGGAGTCGAGCAACCCGGCTTGCGCACATGGCGGCGGTCTCTGGACGACGCATGGCGACGAGGTTCACGTGCGGTACTCACCTTGACCTTCGACCTCGACGCCGAGAGCGCAGTCCTGGCACGACGCGAGAGCGCGGTCCGAGACTTGTCGACAATGTCGCACCAGGCCTACGGTCCACAGACCGCATTACCGCGCATACTGACGCTGCTAGCCGAAACCGACGTCTCTGCAACATTCTTCGTACCTGGCGAAACTGCTCGCCGCTGGCCGCACGAGGTCGAATCCCTTCTGGAGCGCGGCCACGAGGTGGCCCTGCACAGCGACCTGCACAAGCCGCTCACGGGCATGTCCGATGCCCAGCAGGGTGATGACCTGCAGGCCAACGTCGAGGCGCTGCACGCCCTGGGCGCGAACCCAGTGGGCTACCGCGCACCGAACTGGCAACTCACCGCCAAGACGTTGGAGTTGCTGATCGAATCAGGATTGACATACGACTCCAGCCTGATGGACGACGACCGCCCGTACGCCATCCACCATGCCACTGGCAGTATCGCCGAGCTTCCGGTGCACTGGAGCCTCGACGATTGGGAGCAGTACGCGTTTCTACCCGACCCGGATATCGGCCAGGTAATCAACACCCCCGCGACGGTGCGGGAATTGTGGCTCGGGGAACTGGACGCGATGCGCAGCACAGGAAGCCTCTGCAACATCTGCGCTCATCCGTTCTTGAGTGGTCGGCCGTCCCGGTTGAAGGTCATCGCAGACCTCATCGCCTTCGCCCGGGAGTGCCGAGACGTCGAGATCATGCGCTGCGATGAACTGGCCCAACGAGCCCTTTCGGCTGCGCATTCGGGTGACCGAGTCACCTCGGGCGGTGGGACTTCGGGCTGAGAAATAGACACGAAACCTGAGAACCCGCTGCTCGCGAGGGTTTGGTGAGCGGTTCGTTAATACTGGCTGGGTGGACCCGGTCGCCGCTCGGAGGAAAACCCCACTGACACCCGTGCTCGCGGTGAGCATGCTGGTGGGTATGACGCTGTTGCTGTGGGCTCCTGTCGCCCGCGCCGACGGCGTCGCTTCGGACACCGATGTCCACGTCGCACAGTCGCTGGGAGACCGCGAGCTCACGGTGATCATCCGCCGGGTGGGCCCGGTGCTGGGGCCGCTGCACGTCGACGTCGTCAGCCATCGCGGTGACGCACCTGGCCCCCTGCGGCTCACTGCGACCGCACCGGGTGCGACGACCAGTACCGGCGAGGTGGCGCTCGACAATCCGGGGATCCATTCGGCGACACTCAACGTCGACCGGGCCGGACCGTGGGAGCTGCTGGTCGACGACGGAAACACCGTGGCCCGCATCCCATTTCTGGTGCCGATGCAGGTGACCCCGCCCTGGAAGAAGGCCAGCGACTATGGGTTCTTCGCGGCCGGGACGCTGCTGATCGTCTCGTTGGGGGTCGCGCTGCGAGCCCGCCGCAACTGGATCGCGCTGATCCCGGCGACCGGGACGGTCGTCGCGCTGACGGTCGCGGTGACCGGTGCGGTACTCTCGGCGTATTCCCCGCCGCCGCCTCAGCCCGGGCACGACCTGGACCCGACTCCCGACAACCTCGCCGACCCGTACGCCAGGGTGGCCGCGAATTCACTTACCCCGACCGACTATTCACGCCCACCCATCAACCTGGTGACGGCCATGCACGGCACGGCGATGGGGCTGAGCCTGATCGATTCGTCGACCGGACGACCCGTCGACGATCTGCTGATCCATCACGGCGCCCTGATCCACCTCATCGTCGTCTCCCCGTCCGGGGATATGTCGCACCTACACCCGGTGCGGGTGGCCCCCGGCCGCTACGAGGTGCAATTCCACCCCGCCGAACCGGGCACCTACGCCGTCGGCGCCGAACTGGCCCGACGCGGCGGCGGCATCCAACTTGTCCGGGGCTCGGTGGCGGGAGGCTCGGCCCGCACACCGCCGAGGGCCGAAACCCTCTCCCCCGGGCAGGTGACCGCGACGCTCGCCAAGGCAAGCACGCCGAGCACGATCCGGGCCAGGTTTGGTGACACCGCCGACCTGCAACCGTGGCTCGGGATGACCGGGCACATGATGGTGATCGGGCCGCTGCCCACCGAACCCGACACCGGCACCGAGGTCGGCGAACGCGCACTCGCGGCACCGATCTGGTCGCATGCACATGCCATGGTGCCGCCCGCGCCCGGCGCGGCGGGCGGGCAGCCCGACGAATCGGTGGCCCGCTACGGCCCCGAGATCGACTTCACCTACACCTTCGCCCGGCCGGGACGCTACAAGGTGTGGGTGCAGGCCGAACGGGACTACGCCATCCTCACCGCGCCAACCGAAGTCGAGGTCGCATGAGCGAAGCTTGCGAGCGAACCGCATGAGCCGCAGGAACCTGGTCGTCGTATTCGTGGCGGCGGCGGTGCTGGCCGCCGTACTGTGGCTGTTCTGGCCGACATCGACCGCCACCCACCACCCGGCCGCCACGGCCGGCCCGTACCTGGTGCGACTGACCGGCGAATCGCCCAGCGTCGGAGTGCACCCGCTGACCGTCGAGATCACCGGCAGCGCTGGCGAGACCCCGCAACCGGACTCGGTGAGCTTCGAACCCGCCATGCCGCAGATGGGTCACGCCACGCCGCCCGTGGCCGCCAGCCCGGACGGCGCGGACCGGTACCGCGGCGATGTGGACCTGTCCATGCCGGGGCAGTGGGAGATCACGGTCCGCATCGCCTCGGGCACCCAGACCTACGACGCGGTCCTGAGCGTCACCACCAACGGCTAGAAGGGATTTCGCGCATGAGGCAATCGCCGGGCAGACCGCCGGCCTTCGTGATGCTGGCCGGCACGCTGATCTCGCTGTTCGGCCTCACCTGGGACATCGGCTGGCACAGCGATGTCGGGCCGGACAGCTTCTTCACCCTGCCGCACCTGTTCGTCTACTCCGGCGGCGCGATCGCCGGGTTGACGAGCCTGGTCATGGTGTTGCGCGCCACGGCCGCCCAACGCAACGGCCTGGCGCCCGATCCCGCGGTCGGCGGCCGCCCCGTCAAGGTGCTCGGCGTGTTCTCCGCCCCGATCGGCTATCTGATCGGTGGGATCGCGGCGGCCACCTTCCTGCTCTACGGGCTGTGGGACGAATGGTGGCACGGGCTCTACGGATTCGACGTCACCATCGCCTCGCCGCCGCACCAGGGCTGGCTGACCTCGATCTGCGTCACCATGATCGGTACCGCGATCGTGTTCGCAGCCGCCCGCGAACACCGCTGGGCCCGTTGGGGTTTCATGACGGCCGTGGCCGCCTTCGGCGCGTACGCCTCGATCACCAGCACCGCGCTCGCCGACCTGCACTTCGACACCAGCATCGACTGGTTCACCGCCACCTGGGTGGCCATCCCGCTGATCTGCGTGCTGCTCGGCTCGCAGGTGCTGCCGCGCGGCGGGGCGGTGGGCACGGGCCTGCTGACCCTGCTGGTCAACCTGGTGATGTGGCCGCTGGCCGAATGGGCGGTCGGCTGGTACGCCGGGGTGCAGAAGCTGTCCCTGCGCGATTACGTGGAGTTGGGCTTTCCGGTCGACATGCTGATGGTGCCCGCCGCGGTGTTCGGGTTCGGCATCGTCGTCGAGTTGGTGCTGCGTGTCCGGGGCGCCGGCGCCTGGCGGCTGGCCGGCCTGGGCGCGGTGGGTGCGGTCGCGATCGCCTGGTGGCTCGGGTCCAGCGGCACCGCCGTCGGCACCGCGGCCACCTGCGCCGCGGCCGGCGGGCTCGCGGCCCTGCTCGGCGGGGCGACCTTTCGGCTGGGCCGGACCATGCGCGAGGTCGGGACCGCCCCCGCCGATGACCACGAGATGGCGGCCACGGCGTGACGGTGCTGCGCGCGCTGACCGCGATGCTGTGCGCCGCCCTCGCCCTCGCGGCCGGCCCGGCACCGGCGGCCGCCGCGAACCCGTTGGACTACCTGGTGCATACCGAACAGGTACAGGTCGGCCCCTACCCGGTGACGGTGGGTTTCACCGTGTGGCCGCTGCGCGCCATGCAGTCGCTGGACTTCACCTTCGAACCCGACGGCGGCATCGGCGGGCTGTCGGGGACCTCCACCGAGCTCGCCCCTGGCGGCGGGTCGCGCATCCGCAAGCTGGCCCGTCACCCCCGCAACCGCGAGGTGTGGGGGCTCGATGTGCACTCACTCGACGCACCGGGCAGCTGGACGTTGCGGTTCGAGATCGACGGCCCGCAAGGCCCGGGCACCGGCGAGATGACGATCGACGTGCTCGACCAGCCGGGCCCCCCGCTCGCGCTGAGCTGGGCGCTCGGCCTGATCCCGCTGACCCTGACGCTGGTGCTCGCCGGGGTGGTGTGGGTGCGCGCCGGCCGTTCCCATGCCGAGCAGACGTAAAGCTGCCCTATTTCAGGGGATTTGGGGCGAGTTTATGTCTGCTCGCGGTGAAACGGCTAGGCCAGAGAGTCGACCCAGGCCCGGTGCAGCGCCGCATACGCGCCGTCGGCCCGGCCGACCAGCTCGGCGGGTGCACCGTCCTCGACGATGCGGCCGTGTTCGAGCACCAGCACCCGATCGGCGATCTGCACCGTGGACAGCCGGTGCGCGATCACCAGCGCGGTCCGGTCGGCCAGCACGTTTTCCAGAGCCCGCTGCACCATTCGCTCGCTGGGGATGTCCAGCGAGGACGTCGCCTCGTCGAGGATCAGCACCGCCGGATCGGCCAGGAAGGCCCTGGCGAACGCCACCAGCTGCCGCTGCCCCGCCGAGAGCCGGCCACCGCGCTTGGCGACGTCGGTGTCGTAGCCGTCGGGCAGCATCGCGATGAACCGGTCCGCACCGACGGCCTCCGCGGCCGCCCGGATCTCGTCCGCGGTGGCATCGGGACGGCCGAAGCGGATGTTGTCGGCGACGGTGCCGTCGAACATGAAGTTCTCCTGGGTCACCATCACGACATGGCGGCGCAGCTCGGGCTGGGCCAGCTCGCGCAGATCGATACCGTCCAGGGTCACCGACCCGGCGGTCGGGTCGTAGAACCGCGCGATCAGCTTGGCGATCGTGGTCTTGCCCGCCCCGGTGGTGCCGACCAGCGCAACGGTCTGACCCGCGGGCACCCGCAGCGTCAGGCCGGGCAGCACCGGTCTGCCGGGCCCGTAGGCGAACCGCACATCGTGAAAGGTGATGTCGCCCTTGACCTCCGGAAGCGGCAGCGGCCGGACCGGGTCGGCGATACCGGGCTTTTCGGCCAGCACACCGGCCAGCTTCTCCAGCGCCGACGACGCCGACTGGAAGGTGTTGAAGAACTGCGAGATCTCCTGCATCGGTTCGAAGAACATCCGCAGGTAGAGCAGGAACGCGGCCAGCGTGCCGATCGTCATCTCACCGTGCAGCACCCGGTAGCCGCCGTAGAGCAGCACCACACCGGTGGTGACATTGCCGACGAGCTTGACGCTCGGCATGAAGACGGCCAGCAGTTTGAACGTCTTCTCGTTGATCGCGCGGTACTCGTCGGCGATGTCTTCGAAGATCTCCTGGTTGCGCGGCTCGCGGCGGTAGGCCTGCACGGCCTTGATCCCGGTCATGGTCTCGACGAACTGCACGATGACCAGTGCCGCGCTCTCGCGCACCCTGCGGTAGGTCTTGGCCGACTCGGTGCGGAACCACAACACCAGCGCCACCAGAATCGGGAACGCCCCCAGGCACATCAGGCCCAGCCGCCAGTCCAGCGCGATCAGCAGGACCGCGGTCCCGAACAGCGTGAGCACCGCGGTGATCAGGCTGTCGAAACCGGTCTCGAGCATGTCCTGGATGGCCTCGACGTCGTTGGTGGACCGGCTCACCACCCGCCCCGACGTGTAGCGGTCGTGGAAGGCCACGTCGAGGCGCTGGAAATGCCGGAACACGCGGCGGCGCAGTTCGAGCAGCACCTCCTGACCCACCCGCCCGGAGCGGCGCAGGAAGAACATCCGGCTGACGCCTTGGATCAGCACCACCGCGCACAGCGTGCCGACGATCAGCATCAGCTCCCTGGCCGGACCCCCGTCGATGATGGGCGGGATACCACGGTCGATGCCGCGTTGCACCAGAATCGGAACTGACAGCCGGGCAACGTTTTCCACGATCACGACGAGCGCGAGCGCACCGACGGTCCAGCGGTAGGGGTGCAGCAGTGAACCCAGCAGCGCCCTGGCCTCGCGACGCCGCGGCAGGCTTTCGTCGATCGGCAGATCGTCGGTGTTCTCGTCGAACCGGCCGCGCCACTGCGCGGTGGTGGCCGTCGAGTCGGCGGTGGTGGTCATCGGCGCTCCACCTCCGCGGTGACGTAGCGGTACGGTTCGCCCTCCTCGACCAGATGGTCGAGCCGGCAGCGGTCCTTGTCGTCCTCCCACCCGCAGACGTGTTCGGCCCCGTCGTCGAGCTCATCGTCGGCGGCCAGCAGGTACCGGTACTGCGGCACCCCGGCCAGCAGTTCGGCGTGGGTGCCGATGTGGGTGATGGTCCCCTGCTCCAGCAGGGCCACCTTGTCCGCGAGCAGCACCGTGGACGCCCGGTGCGCCACGATGATGCCGGTCACCTCGTCGAGAACGCTGCCGAGCGCCTCGGTGACCACGGCCTCGGTGTGCACGTCGAGGGCCGAAAGGGTGTCGTCGAGCACCAGGATCCTCGGCGCCGCCAAGATCGCCCTGGCCAGCGAAAGGCGTTGCCGCTGACCGCCGGACAGGCTCATCCCCTGCTCACCGATGCGGGTGTCGAGACCGAACGGCAGGTCGTAGACGAACCGCGCGGCCGCGATGTCGACGGCCTGAGCCAGTTGTTCGTCAGAAGCGTCCGGCCGCCCCAGCCGCAGGTTCTCGGCCACCGACATCGAGAACAGCGTCGGGTCCTCGAACGCGGTGGCGACCGCCTTGCGCAGGGCGGGCAGGCTCAGCTCGCGAATGTCGGTGTCGTCGATCAGGATCTGGCCCTCGGTGACGTCGTAGAGCCGCGAGAACAGCGCGGCCAGCACCGTCTTTCCCGATCCGGTCGCACCGACCAAAGCCAGCGTTTCGCCCGGTTCGACCGTGACGTCGACGTGCCGCAGGGCCCACTCGCCTGCCGAATCGGGGAAGCGGAACCCGACGTCGCGCAGCTGCAGGCGCCCGGCCCGCGGCGCCGTCCCCACCGGGCCGTCGGTGATCTCCCGTGGCGCATCGAAGATCTCGGCGATGCGGTTGGCCGCGGTGAACGACTCCTGGGTCATCGACAGCAGGAATCCCAGCGATGCGATCGGCCACACCAGCGACAGCATCATGGTGATGAACGCGACCAGCGTGCCCATCGTGACGTAGCCGTGCCCGGCGGCGTAGGCGCCGAAGCCGAGCACCACGATCAGCGTCAGGTTCGGGATGACCTCCAGCAGCGTCCAGAACTTCGCCGACACCCCGACCCGGCTGACCTGGGTGTCGAAGAGCCGGGTGGCCTGATCGTCGAACCGGTCGAACACGTAGTCCTCGCGGCCGAAGGATTTCACCACCCGCAGCCCGAGCGCCGACTCCTCGACATGGGTTGCGACATGGCCGGTTTGATCCTGGGCGAGCCGCGACAACCGGGTGTACTCCCGTTCGAAGTGCAATACGGTCGCCGCGATCGGCACGATCGAGACCAGCACCACCACGCCCAGCGGCCAGTACATGGCCAGCAGGATCGAGGTGACGACCGTGATCTGCAGTGCGTTGAGGATCAGGAACACCAGCCCGAACGACATGAACCGGCGGATGGTGGACAGATCGTTCATCACCCGCGACAGCAGCTGGCCCGACTGCCAACGACCGTGGAACGACATGGGCAGGATCTGCAGCCGCGCATAGAGGTCCTTGCGGATGTCGGCCTCGACCCCCATCGTCGCGCGGGCGACCAGCCAACGCCGGATGAACCACAGCACGGCCTCGCAGATGCCGACGCCCATCGCGGCGACGCCAAGCACCCACAGCCCGTGCTGATCCTGGCGGCGCACCGGACCGTCGATCACGGCCTTGGTCATCAGCGGAATGGCCACGGTGGCCGCGAGGCTCGCGACCGCGACGACGACCATCGCGGTCCAGCGGGCCCGGTACGGCAACAGGTAGGGCAGCATCCGCCACAGGTCCGAGCTACCCCGGATCCGCGCCGGCGGCGGGGCGATCGCCGGCGCCGAACGCAACGCTTCACTCGGGGGTTGGCTCACTGTATAGATCTTCCCAGGTACGGCAAATGAATAACCTCACGCCGCGGCGACGTCGTCGGCGAACTGGGTGTAGTACAGCTCGGCGTAGCGGCCGTCGCGGGCCAGCAGTTGGTCGTGGGTGCCGCGTTCGACGATGCGGCCGTCCTCGACGACCAGGATGAGATCGGCGGCGCGGACCGTCGACAGCCGGTGCGCGATGACGAGCGAGGTACGGCCGTCCAGCGCCTCGGCCAGCGCCTGCTGCACCGCGGCCTCCGACGCCGAGTCCAGCGACGCCGTCGCCTCATCGAGCACCACCACCCGGGACCGTCCCAACAGCAGGCGCGCGATCGTCAGCCGCTGCCGCTGTCCTCCGGACAGACGGTAACCCCGCTCACCGACAACCGTGTCCAACCCGTCGGGCATCGCGGCGACCACGTCGTCGAGCCGGGCCCGGCGCAGCGCGTCCCAGAGTTGCCCATCGGTGGCCGCGGGTGCCGCCAGCAACAGGTTCGCCCGGATCGACTCGTGGAACAGGTGACCGTCCTGGGTCACCATGCCCACCGTGTCCTTGAGCGAGGGGAAGCTCACGTCGCGCACGTCGACCCCGCCGAGTGCGATCGCACCCGAGGTGACGTCGTAGAGCCTGGCCAGCAACGAGGCGATGGTGGACTTGCCCGCCCCGGACGAGCCGACCAGGGCGACCATCTCACCGGGCCGGGCGGTGAACGAAATCCCGTGCAGCACTTCGTCGCCGCCGCGCTGATCCAGCGTGGCCACCTCCTCTAGGGAAGCCAGCGAGACCTTGTCGGCCGACGGGTAGGCGAAGTGCACGTCGTCGAAGGTGACCGAGACCGGACCGGCCGGGACGGGCCGGGCGCCGGGTTTCTCGTCGATCAGCGGCACCAGGTCGAGCACCTCGAAGACCCGCTCGAAAGACACCAGCGCGCTGGCGATCTCGACCCGCGCGTTGGCCAGCGCGGTCAGCGGCGCATACAGCCGGGTCAGCAGCAGGGCCAGCGACACCACCGCACCGGCCTGCAGCTGCCCGCCGATCGCCAGCACCCCGCCCAGCCCGTAGACCAGGGCCAGCGCCAGCGCCGACATCAGGGTCAGCGCGTTCATGAACACCGACTGCAGCATCGCGGTGCGCACCCCGATGTCGCGGACCCGGTCGGCCCGTACCGCGAACGCCTCGGACTCCCGCCGGGGATCGCCGAATAGTTTGACCAGCGTGGCACCCGGCGCCGAGAACCGTTCGGTCATCTGGGTGTTCATCGTGGCGTTGTGGGCGGCCGCCTCCCGGGACAGCCCGGCCATCCGGGTGCCGATCCGGCGGGCGGGCACCACGAACAGCGGCAGCAGCGCCAACGACAACACCGTGATCTGCCAGGAGATGTGCAGCATCACCACGAGCGTCAGGGTCAGCGTCACCAGGTTGGCGACGATCCCCGACAGGGTGTCGGAGAAGGCCCGCTGCGCTCCGATCACGTCGTTGCCGAGCCGGCTGACCAGCGCGCCGGTGCGGGTCCGGGTGAAGAACGCCACCGGCATGCGCTGCACATGGTCGAACACCGCGGTCCGCAGATCCAGGATCAGGCCCTCCCCGATATGCGCCGACAGCCACCGGGTCACCAGCGCGACGGCCGCGTCGGCCACCGCCACCGCCGCGATCACGCCGGCCAGCAGGATCACCGTCGATACCGGACCACCTTGCGTTATCGCATCGACCACCCGGCCGGCCAGCACCGGCGTCGTCACCGTCAGCAGCGCGCTCAGCACGCTCACCGCCACGAACCCGCCCAACCGCCGGTGGTGGCGCCCGGCGAACCGCCAGATCCGGCCCAGCAACTTCCGGTCGGCCAGCGCGCGCAGTTCGCCGCCGCGGGCATGCGCCTGCTGATACAGGGTCTGCCGGGCCACCGTCTCCATACTCATGGGCATCACCGTAGAACCTCAACAATTATTGAGGTCAAAGATTCCCCCGCTCAGGTGCCCGGATCACCGTCGAGTCGGGTTCGGGGACGTGCCTGCCGCAATCCCGAGTGCTCATCAGGCAAGATGGCGGGCATGGACAGTGCTGGCAGCGGTATGGCCTCCCCCCGGGTCCTCGTGGTGGACGACGACCCTGACGTGCTCGCGTCCCTCGAACGCGGGCTGCGGTTGTCCGGGTTCGACGTATCGACCGCCGTGGACGGGGCCGAAGCCCTGCGCAGCGCCACCGAGATCCGCCCCGACGCCATCGTGCTCGACATCAACATGCCGGTGCTCGACGGCGTGAGCGTGGTGACGGCGCTGCGCGCGATGGACAACGACGTCCCGGTGTGCGTGCTCTCGGCCCGCAGCAGCGTCGACGACCGGGTCGCCGGACTGGAGGCGGGCGCCGACGACTACCTGGTCAAACCGTTCGTGCTGGCCGAGCTGGTCGCCCGGGTCAAGGCCCTGCTGCGCAGACGCGGATCCTCGGCCACGTTCTCCTCGGAGACCATCCAGGTCGGCCCCCTCGAGGTCGACATCCCGGGCCGGCGGGCCAGGGTCAACGGCGTCGACGTGGACCTGACCAAACGGGAGTTCGACCTGCTCGCGGTGCTGGCCGAGCACAAGACCGCGGTCCTCTCCCGGGCCCAGCTGCTCGAGCTGGTGTGGGGCTATGACTTCGCGGCCGACACCAACGTCGTCGACGTGTTCATCGGCTACCTGCGGCGCAAGCTGGAAGCCGGCGGCGCGCCGCGGCTGCTGCACACCGTGCGCGGGGTCGGTTTCGTACTGCGAACGCAGTAAGCCATGAGGCCGCTGACCCGGATCTTCCGCCGCACCCCGTCGCTGCGGACCCGGGTCGCGTTCGCGACCGCCATCGGCGCGGCGATCGTCGTCGTCATCGTCGGCACGATCGTCTGGATCGGCATCACCAACGACCGCAAGGAACGGCTGGACCGGCGCCTCGACGAGGCGGCCGGGTTCGCCGTCCCGTTCCTGCCCCGTGGCCTCGATCAGATCCCGCGCTCCCCCAACGACCAGGACGCGGTGATCACGGTGCGCCAGACCGGCACCGTCACCTCCAACTCCACGGTGGTGCTGCCCGAACTGCCCGCGGGCTACGCCGACACCGATATCGACGGGGTGCGCTGGCGGGTGCGGACGGTGGAGATCCCGGCCCCCGGCCCGATGTGGGTGGCCGTCGGCGCCACCTACGACGCCACCATCGCCGACACCAACAACCTGCACCGCCGGGTGCTGGTGATCTGCGTGTTCGCCGTCGGGGCGGCCACCGTACTGGGCTGGGTGCTCGCCGCGTTCGCGGTGCGCCCGCTCAAACGGCTGGCCCAGCAGACCCGGCAGGTCGACGCGGGCGACGAGGCACCCGATGTCGAGGTGCGCGGCGCCACCGAGGCCGTCGAGATCGCCGACGCCGTCAACGGGATGCTCAAACGGATCTGGTCCGAGCAGGACCGCACCAAGGCCGCGCTGGCCTCGGCCCGCGACTTCTCCGCGGTATCGGCCCACGAGCTGCGTACACCGCTCACCGCGATGCGCACCAACCTGGAGGTGCTGGCCACCCTCGACATGCCCGATGACCAGCGCAAAGAGGTGGTCAACGATGTGATCCGCACGCAGTCGCGGATCGAGGCGACCCTCGGCGCGCTGGAACGCCTGGCCCAGGGCGAGCTGTCCACCACCGACGACCATGTCACCGTCGACATCACCGAACTGCTCGACCGGGCCGCCCACGACGCCATGCGGGCCTATCCCGACCTCGAGGTCACCCTGGAGCCGGCCCCCACGGTCATCATCATCGGATTGCCGACCGGTCTGCGGCTCGCGGTGGACAACGCCATCGCCAACGCGGTCAAACACGGCGGCGCCACCAGGGTGCGGCTGTCGGCGGTGAGTTCGCGGGCCGGCGTCGAGATCGCCGTCGACGACAACGGTGTCGGAGTGCCCGAGGAGGAGCGCATCGTGGTGTTCGACCGGTTCTCCCGGGGCTCGACGGCATCGCGGTCGGGGTCGGGGCTCGGACTGGCGCTGGTCGCGCAGCAGGCCGAATTACACGGCGGCACCGCGGCTCTGGAATCGAGCCCGCTGGGCGGGGCCCGGCTGCTGCTGCGGCTGCCCGGCCCGCACTGAGCCCAGCCTGCCGAGCAGACACAAACCTGCCCCTCTTCGCCGGAAAAGGGGCAGTTTTGTGCCTGCTCGCGGTTATCTCTGGCCGCTGTCCCACCGGTGGAAGCCACCCTGGATCGCGGATTCCTCGTCGACGAACCAGATCTCGGCGACGGTCTGCTGATACGACGGGCTCTCGGCGGTGTGATAGAGCATCGAATCCTCGTTGCCCTTGACGGTGTAGCCTTCGGGAGCCGTCGCGGTGCCCTCGGTCCGCAGCGAGCCTGCACCGTAAGGCTTTTCACCCTCGCCCGCACCCGCGGCCTCGGATTCGGGGTCCTTACCCCCGCCGGTGAACTTGGACGCACCGAAGGCCGCCGCACCCGCGGCGGCCGCGCCCGCCGCCGCGGTACCGGCCTTGGGCAGCTTCGAGGTGGCCTCGTCCAAACCGCCGCCCGCACCGGTGGACGGGCCACGTCCGAGGGCGCCGTACACCGGGACCTCACGCTTGACCCGGCGGATGGTCAGGGCCACGGTCAGGATCACCCCGAGCAGGAACGCCAGCGCCATCAGCCACCAGTTCACGTCGCTCACCGTCCCGCTCCAATCTCACGAGAGTCGGGGAGATCGGCCAGCGCCGCCTCCTCGCTGGTGTGTTTGACGGTGAGCACCGACACCAGCCAGGCGACCAGCGAACCCACCACGAATGCCAGCAGATACCAGAGCCATTGGATGACGAAGTCCATGTCGAATCTCCCCTAGTTGACCGTGACCTCGACGCGGCGGTTCTGCGCCTTGCCTTCTGGCGTGTCATTGCCGGCGATCGGATTCGCCGAACCGGCACCGTTGGAGCTGACGCGATCGGCGGCCAGCCCCTGCGAAACCAGGAAATCGGCAACCGATTTCGCCCGGTTCGCACTCAGCGGAACGTTGATCTCATCGTTGCCCGAGTTGTCGGTGTAGCCGGTCACCGTGGCGCGGGCGCCCTCACACGACTTCAACTTCTCGGCCACCTGGGTCAGCAGCTGCTCCGATGGCCCGGTCAGGACGAAGCCGCCGGTCTCGAAGTTGATCGGTGTGCGCAGCAACGCCGTCACATCGTTCTGCAGCGCCGCACACGGTCCGGCAGGACCGCCGGGAGCACCTGGAGCGGGCGGGGCCGGGGCCGCTGGAGCGGGCACCGGGCCGACCTGAATATTGTTGGTGATCTTCATGTTCGGCCATGCCGACCTCGCCGCGGCCTCGACCGCAGCCCGTACCTCCTCGGAGGCGGCGGTGCCCGAGAGGGTGAGGGTGTCACCGTCGATCTTGAGGTCGAAATCCGGGATCCCCGCTGCCGCGGCCTCGAATACCGGCCCCAGCGCCGCCGGGTCCGGTGTGGAGACACCGGGTTTGACGGTCAGGTTGTCGATCAGGTTCACGTCGGGGCCGAACTTGGCCCGCATCGAATCGATCAGGGCGGCCTTGGCCGCCTCGTCGGGCACATCACCGGTCAGCGTGATGTCGTTGCCGTTACGGGTGATCGACAGCGGAGCGAACGCCGGGTTCGGCGCATCGGGTTCGGGGGCACTCAGCGTCGCCGACGCGTCGACGTTGGGCAGGGTGAGGCCCTCGCCGTTGCCGGCCCGGTCGATGGTGCTCCATCCGATCAGCCCGAGCAGCAAGGGAACTGCGATCAGGGCCAGCAACCAACCGAGGCCGGGGGGTCGTCGATACAGCTTGGAGGCTGTCCGCCAGCCTGTTATCGTCCGAGTTTCGTCAGATCTCGACATAGGTGCTCCTGAAGTCGGCCAAACAGTTCGACCGTATCAGCAAAGACTTCCGATGTCGTCGGCTCAGGCAATCCCGCCGAGTCAGCGCACGGCGAGCAGATCGATCACGAAGATCAGTGTCTTACCGGACAACCGGTGCCCCGAACCCGCCGGACCGTAGGCCTGCGCCGGCGGGATGACCAGTTTGCGGCGGCCGCCCACCCGCATGCCGGGAATGCCGTCCTGCCAACCCTGGATCAGGCCGCGCAACGGAAATTCAATCGACTCACCGCGATTCCAGGAACTGTCGAACTCCTCCCCGGTGTCGTATTCGACACCGACGTAATGCACCTCGACATTGCCGCCCGGCACGGCCTCGGCGCCGTCACCGACGATCAGGTCGGTGCTCACCAACTCGGCGGGGGCGGGTCCGTCCGGGAACTCGATCTCAGGTTTTGTGCTCACCGGATCAACCGTAGTCGGGCACACTGGCCGTGTGGCAGAAGATCAGGACATCCTCGCCGAAGTTCACCGGCTCGTCGCCGAAGAGCAGGAACTTCGCACGAAACTGCAGCGCAGAGAGATCGCCGAAACCGACGAACACGAGCGGTTGCGGTCGCTGGAGGTGGCGCTGGACCGGTGCTGGGACCTGCTGCGGCAACGCAGGGCCCTGCGGGAGACCGGACAGGACCCCGGGCTGGCCCAGCTGCGGGACGCCGACGAGGTCGAAGGGTACAAGGGCTGACCGGACGGTATGACGTGACCGAAACCCCGATCGACGCCGTCATCGTCGGCGGCGGGCACAACGGCCTGGTGGCCGCGGCCTACCTGGCCCGGGCCGGGCGCCGCGTGCAGGTGCTCGAACGCCTCGACCACGTCGGTGGGGCGGCGGTGTCCGCGCACGCCTTCGACGGTGTCGACGCCCGGCTGTCCCGGTACTCCTATCTGGTCAGCCTGCTGCCGCGGCGCATCGTCACCGATCTCGGGGCCCGGATCCGCCTGGCCCGGCGTCGATACTCGTCCTACACACCGGATCCGCGCACCGGCGGGGCCACCGGGCTGCTGATCGGAACCGACTCCCGGTTCGATGCGATCGGGGCGGGCGCCGACGCGGCCGGCTTCGACGAGTTCTACCGCCGGTGCGGCCTGATCACCCGGCGGATCTGGCCGACGCTGCTGCAGCCGCTGCGTGGGCGCGCCGAGCTGCGCGGTCAGGTGCTGGACGGGCAGGGCGCCGACGCCGCCGCGGCGTGGGATGCGCTCATCGAGCGGCCGATCGGCGAGGCGATCAGCGCCGCGGTGGCCGACGATCTGGTGCGCGGCGTGATGGCCACCGACGCCCTGATCGGCACCTTCGCCGACACCGGCGACCCGTCACTGCTCCAGAACGTGTGCTTTCTGTATCACCTGATCGGCGGCGGCACCGGCGACTGGGACGTGCCGATCGGCGGTATGGGCGCGGTGAGCGGTGCGCTGGCCGCCAGCGCCACCGGATTCGGCGCCGAAATAATCACTGGGGCAGAAGTTTACGCGATCCGCCCGGACGGCGAGGTGCGATACCGGGTCGGCGGCTCGAGCCGCACGGTGCACGCCGGGACCGTCCTGGCCAATGTGACGCCCGCGGTGCTGGCCGACCTCCTCGGCGAGCCCGCACCCGATACCGCCCAGGGCGCCCAGGTCAAGGTGAACCTCGTGCTGCGCCGCCTGCCGCGGCTGCGTGACGACGGCGTGACACCCGAGCAGGCGTTCGGCGGAACGTTCCACGTCAACGAGGGTTTCGGCCAACTCGCGGCCGCCTATACCGCGGCCGCGGCCGGCCGGGTGCCCGACCCGCTGCCGTGCGAGATCTATTGCCACTCACTGACCGATCCGAGCATCCTGTCCGATGAGCTGCGCGCCTCCGGAGCCCAGACCCTGACCGTGTTCGGGCTGCACACCCCGCATGCGCTGGCCGCGGGCGACCCGGACCGGATGCGCGACCGGCTCACCTCCGCCGTGCTCAGTTCGCTGAACTCGGTTCTGGCCGAACCGATCCAGGATGTCCTGCTGCAGGACGGCGCGGGCAGGCTGTGCATCGAGACCAAGACCACCGTCGACCTCGACCGGGCACTGGGGATGACGGCGGGAAACATCTTCCACGGTGCGCTGCGCTGGCCGTTCACCGAGGACGACGAGCCGCTCGAAACCCCGGCGCAACGCTGGGGCGTGGCCACCGGGCACGACCGGATCCTGTTGTGCGGATCCGGTTCCCGGCGCGGCGGTGCGGTATCCGGGATCGGAGGGCACAATGCCGCGATGGCGGTGCTCGGGCGCGGCTAAGCCATCTCGGCGGCCCAGGCCATATGCCCCTCGAAACCCAGATCGGTCGACACCTCGCGGTATCGGCGTTTCAGCTCCCGGTACGTCGGCTGGTCGCCGCGGGCCAGGGCGATCAAGGCCCGCAACCGCAGCCCGGTGACCGCGCGCGAAACCCACACGACCTCCTCCCCCAGGCTCGCATCCAACCGGTCGAGCGCGGCTTGCGCCCTGGCCAGGTCACCCGCCCCGCCCCGCGCCAGCAGGGTCTCCACCAACGCCACCGTGGCCAGATCGAGATTGCCGACACCTCCCGTCCCGAGGATGTCGACGCAGGCGGCCTCCAAATGTTCCAGGCCACCGTCGATATCGCCGTTCGCGACCATGCCGCGGGCGATGTAGACGTTCAGGATCGGCAGCACATGCAGGGCATAACGGCGCCGGACGCAGGTTTCGCGCAGCTCGGCCAGCATCGCGTAGCCGCGCGAGCTGTCGGCGCCGGCGTGATGGACCAGCACGATGCCCAGCGCGCTGCGGATCAGCACGATCGCGATCTCATCGCTGGTGCGCTCCGCCAGGCACAGGGCGTCCTCGAGCTCGGCCACCGCGCGATCGTCGGCCAGCACGATGCCCCGCGATATCGCGATGTACTTGTAGGTCATGACGGCGGCCTGCGCTACCGCGTCGGCGGTGCGCGCCAGCGCCACCGCGTTCGCCAAATCCTCGCGCCACCCGGGGTGTCCGGTGGTCCACCGCCCCACCGCCCGGAAGACGTGGGCGATGGGATCGGTGCCGGTCAGGTCGATGGTGGTCTGTGACCACCGCAGCACGTCGGCGACCTCCCCGGCCTGCAGCTTGGCCGTGCACGCGGCCCGGGAGAACCGCGCGACCAGCAACGGATCACCGAGCGATTCGATCACCGCCATGTACTCCGAGGCCAGCGCCGACGCGGCCCGGATCCGGCCGCCGAGCATGTGCTCCATGGTCAGGCCCGTCATCCCGATCGCCAGCGACAGCTTGTCCCCGGCCGCCTCGCACAGCTGCCTCAGCTCGTCGAAGCGGGCCGAGATGTCGGGGTGGAACCGCCGCCAGGCGTTGGCGCACAACAGTATCCGCGGGCTGATCCGCATCGCCGGCCGGTCCGGGTGGGCCTGCGGGAGGGCGTCGGCGGCCAGCCGGGCGCGTTCCCAGTTCAGCTGTGCCGCCTCGATATCCCGGTTGGCCGACCAGGCCGCGGCCCGCATATGCCATTCGTAGGCCTGCGGCAGATCGCCCGCCGCCTCGAAATGCTCGGCGATCAGCGCGGAATGCTGGTCGTCGTGGACGATCGCCTCGGTCAGGTTCCGGTGCAGCTGGGCCCGGTCGGCCTTGAGCTGGGATTCGTAGGCCACCGCCCGGATCAGCGGATGCCGGAACGCGTATTCGGGCCGCGCACCGGATGCGATCGGTTCGACCAGCTCGGCGGCCACCAGCTCATCGAGGACCGGCGTCACCAGTGTGCTCAGCAGTGTCTGATCGAACCGGGATCCGATCACCGCCGCGGCGTTGAGGGTGCGTTTGGCGGCCAGGCCCAGCCGGTCGATGCGGGCCGCGATCACGGCCTGCAACGTGCTGGGCACGCTGACATCGGCGACCGGATCCGCGCACAGGTAGCAGCCTCGGCCGCCGATCAGCACGTCCCGTTCGGACAGATCCCGCACGATCTCCTCGGCGAAGAACGGATTGCCCGCGGCGCGTTTGGCCACGAGGCCGGCAAGGTCGGCGACCGACGAGTCGGCGCCCAGCAATTCGGTGCTCAGCGCCGAGATCTGCGCATCGTCAAGCGGCTCAAGCGAAACCGTCTCATGATTCCGGGTCAGGGTGCCCGCGTACTCCGGCCGGTAGGTGATCACCACGGCCGAACGGGTCTGCGGAACCGCCTTGAGGAAATCGGCGAACATCGACTCGCTGATCCCGTCGATCCAGTGCACGTCCTCGATCACGAACAGCGCAGGCTCGGTTCCCACCAGCCCGGACGGGTTGACGATCGCCGAAAGCCGCCTGCGCCGGGCTTCCGGATCGATGCCGGACAACTCGGCGCCCGCGTCGGTCACCCCGAGCAGATCCTCCACCAGCAGCACATCCTCGCCGTCCAACCCGGAGAACCGCTGCCGCAGCCGGCTTCGCGCCGGCGCCGCCTCCAGACCGCTCAACCCGGCCGCCGTGCGCAGCAGCCCGGCGATGGCGTGGAACGGCACCTCGGTGGTGTGCGATTCGCAGAAGCTGGCCACGACCTGTACCCCCTTGGCCGCGGCGACCGAGGTGAGCTCGCGGACCAGCCGGCTCTTGCCGATGCCCGCGGGCCCGACCACGCCGACCACACCGCCGGTTCCGTCGATCGACCGGTCGACGACGGCGCGCAGCGTGGCCAGTTCGTGTTCGCGCCCGACGAAGGCGGGCTCGCTGCGGCCGGTACGCCGCCCGGAGGCCATCGCCAGCAGCCGGCGCGCCGGAACCGGCCGGGCCGCGCCCTTGATGCTGACCAGCTCCGGCTCGCCGAGCACCGCCACGCTCTCCACCAGCCGCGCGGTCGATTCGCTCAGCATCACCCCGCCGGGCGGCGCGACCGACTCCATGCGCTGCGCCATCCCGACCTGTTCGCCGATCGCCGTATAGGACAACGGGTCCGAACCGATCGCCCCGGCGATCACCTGTCCCGAGTTCAGCCCCACCCGCAGCTGCAGCGCGACGTGGTCGAGGCGGCCCACGTCGACCGCCAGGCTCTGCGCCGCACGCTGGATGTCGAGCGCCGCACGGCACGCGCGGGCCGGGTGGTCCTCCAGCGCGATCGGGGCGCCGAATTCGGCCATGATCCCGTCACCGGTGAACTTGTCCACGGTGCCGCCGTACTGCTGGACGACCCGAGCCGACCGGTTGAACAGCTCGGTCATCAGTTCGCGCAGCCGTTCCGCGCCGAGCCGTGCGGCCAGGTCCATCGAGCGCACCACATCGGCGAACAGCACCGTCACCTGCTTGTATTCGGTGAGTTTCGCGGCGGTCGTGAGCGGGGATCCGCACGCGTCACAGAATCGGGCACCGTCCCTGGGGACGACACCGCATACGGGGCACGACATCACCGGCCAGCCAACCCTTCTCCGCTGGACCGGATCAGAATAGGCGCCTCACCGCCGTTTGGCGGCTACCTTGGCCAGGATCGTCCGCAGGGCCGCCAGATCGTCGTCGCCGAGCGCGGCAAAGCCATCGGGGGCCGGATCCTCGACCGCGTCGATCTCGGCCGTCGCCGCGCGACCCGCGTCGGTCAGCGACACCACCTTGCACCGTCGGTTCGCCGGGTCGACCGTGCGGATCACCAGACCGCGGTCCTCCAGATCGTTGACCGCGACGGTGGCGGCGGGCGCGTCCAGGATCGCGGCGTGGGCGAGCTGTTTGACCGTCATCGGTTCGCCGGTCAACCGCCGCAGGATCCGGATCCGGCTGAACGGCAGCCCGCTGCGCTCGATGACCGCGCGCCGCCAGCCGTCCCGGTTGTCGAACACCAGCGTGGTCAGCAGTCGCCAGACCTGGTCGGCCTGCGTCGGGTCAGCCGGCATGGGCGACCTCCGGGGGATGGCGATGCTGCCCGATCAGCGGGGCCAGCCGTTCGGCCGACCGCAACGCCCACGGCGACGTCGACGCGAAACCCAGCGCGAAGATCACCACGCCGAAGCAGGCGAACACCGACCACAGCGGCCTCGCCGCCGTGGCGAAGTCGATCGAGCTGTCCGTCAGCGCCGCACCCAGCACCGAACCGCACAGCGCCACACCGAGACTCACCCCGACCTGGCGGCTGGTCGAGGCCACCGCCGAGGCCGCGCCGGCCCGGTCGGTCGGCATCCCGCTGACCGCGGTGTTGGTGATCGGGGCGTTGACCATCGAGAACCCGATGCCGAACACCGCGAACACGATCAACAACTCCCACACCGGGGTGTCCGCGCTGATCCGGGTGAGCATCAACGTGGCCGCGGTGATCAGGGCCCCCGCGACGAGCAGGGACGGCCGTGCGCCGAACCGTCCGACCAACCGTCCCGACAACGGTGAAAAGATCAGTGCACCAAGGGCGACCGGCAGGTAGATCAGGCCGGTGTGCATGGCCGAGAAGCCCCGGTGGTCCTGCAGGTACAGCGACATCATGAACAGGAACGCACCCCATGCGGCGAACGCGCACACCGCGATCCCGGTGGCCGAGGCGAACGGGACGCTGCGGAAGAACCTCAGGTCGATGAACGGGTCCCGGCGTCGCGACTCGAAGCGCAGGAATATCGCGAATGCCACCACGGCGATGACCCCGATGCCGATGATCCGCGGATCGGTCCAGCCCAGGTTCGGACCCTCGATCAGCACGAACACCACACCGAACAGAAAGGCCACCCCGAGGAGTTGGCCGATCGGGTCGATATCGCGCATCGTCGCCGACTTCGACTCCGGCACGAAGATCGCGGTCAGCGCGATCGCCAGCGCGCAGATCGGCAGGTTGATCCAGAACACCGCGCGCCAGTTCACAAACTCGATCAGCGCACCGCCCACGATCGGGCCTGCCGCCATGGCGATGCCGACGACCCCGCCCCACACCCCGATGGCGCGGGCGCGTTCCACCCGCCCGGTGAACACCTGGGTGATTATCGACATCGCCACCGGGTTCATCATCGAGCCACCCAGTGCCTGCAGGAACCGGGCCGCGATCAGCGTCTCGATATTGGGTGCCAGGCTGCACAGCAGCGAGGCCGCCGCGAATACCGTCAGGCCGACCTGGAAGGTGCGCCGCCTGCCGAACCGGTCACCGGCGGCGCCGGACAGCAGCAGCACCGAGGCCAGCGCCAGGGTGTAGATGTCGATGACCCACTGCAGTTGCGACGGTGAGGCCCCGAATTCGGCACGGATACTCGGGATCGCGACGTTGACGATCGTGGCGTCCATCGACACGATCAGCAGGCTCAGGCAGCAGGACACCAGGATGATGGCCTTGCGCCGAGGGCTCAGCGACCGGACGACGGCTTCATTCACCAGACAATTGTGAAACTACAACTGTTAGCCGTGCAAGTTTCCTCGGCCATCGGAGACAATCATCACTATGAACCAGCGCAATGCCCGGGTCGCCGAATTCGTCGCCGCCGCAGGGATCGAACCGGCGATCAGAATTCTCGATGCGGACGCCAAGACCGCCGCGGCCGCGGCCGCCCAGCTGGGCTGTGAAGTCGGCGCGATCGCCAACAGCCTGGTGTTCGAATGCGACGGCGCACCGCTGCTGGTGATGGCCAGCGGCGCGGCCCGGGTGGACACCGATGTGCTGGCCCGCCACCTCGGAGCCACCTCGATCGGCAAAGCCGATGCGAAGCTGGTGCGCAACGCCACCGGCCAGATCATCGGCGGGGTGGCGCCCACCGGGCATCCGGCCCCGCTGCGGACCGTGGTGGATCAGAGCCTGTCCGGGTACCCGGTCATCTGGACCGCGGCGGGCACCGCCGACTCGGTGATGCCGCTGACCTACCGCCAGCTGCTCGACCTCACCGCGGGGGCGGCGATGCCGGTCCGCTAACGGCTGCCGATATTGGTGTAGGCGCGCTCGCCGTAACCGGTGTAGATCTGGCGTGGGCGGCCGATCTTGTTCGGCTCGGAGTGCATCTCCCGCCAGTGCGCGATCCAGCCCGGCAGCCGGCCCAGCGCGAACAGCACGGTGAACATCCGGGTCGGAAAACCCATCGCCCGGTAGATCACGCCGGTGTAGTAGTCGACGTTCGGGTAGAGCTTGCGCTCGATGAAGAACTCGTCGGTGAGCGCGATCTCCTCGAGCTGCTTGGCGATGTCGAGCAGCGGATCTTCGATGCCGAGTTTGCCGAGGATCTTGTCGGCCTGCTCCTTGACGATCCGGGCCCGCGGATCGTAGTTCTTGTAGACCCGGTGCCCGAAGCCCATCAGCTTCACGCCGTCCTCGCGGTTCTTCACCTTCTTGACGAAGGTCTCGACGTCGTCGCCGCCGTCGCGGATCTTGGTCAGCATCTCCAGCACGGCCTGGTTGGCGCCGCCGTGCAGCGGGCCCCACAGCGCGTTGATGCCACCCGAGATCGAGGTGAACAGGTTGGCCTGCGAGGAGCCGACCAGACGCACCGTCGACGTCGAGCAGTTCTGCTCGTGGTCGGCGTGCAGGATGAACAGCATGTCCAGGGCCCGGACCAGCTCGGGATCGACCTCGTAGGGTTCGGCCGGGAAGCCGAACGTCATCCGCAGGAAGTTCTCCACCAGCGTCAGCGAGTTGTCCGGGTACAGGAACGGCTGCCCCTCGGACTTCTTGTAGGCGTAGGCCGCGATGGTCGGCAGCTTGGCCAGCAGCCGGATGGTGGACAGCTCGACCTGCTCGGGATCGAACGGATCCAGCGAATCCTGGTAGTAGGCGCTCAGCGCGTTCACCGCGCTGGACAGCACCGGCATCGGATGGGCGTTGCGCGGGAAGCCGTCGAAGAACCGCTTGAGGTCCTCGTGCAGCAGGGTGTGGCGCTGGATCTGGGTGGTGAAGCGCTCCAGCTGCTCGGTGGTCGGCAGCTCACCGTAGATCAGCAGGTAGCTGACCTCGATGAAGGTCGAGTTCTCGGCCAGCTGCTCGATCGGGACACCCCGGTAACGCAGGATGCCGGCATCGCCGTCGATGTAGGTGATCGCGGATTTGGTGGACGCGGTGTTGACGAAACCACCATCGAAGGTGGTGTAGCCAGTCTTGGCCAGCAACGGGCCGAGCGCGATGCCGTCAGCGCCCTCGGTGGCGTGGACGATCTCCAGATCGAGCTCGCCACCTGGGTACTGGAGGGTGGCGTGCTCCTGCCCACTCGACGGGTTTTCGGCCACGGGGATCCCTTCAACGTCGCGGGTACCGAACATGCTCTACAAAAGGTAGTCGCATTCGGTTCGGGCTGCCCGCGTGGGGTTACCAACCGGTCACACGAGTTGGCCGGCCATCCCGTGCAGCCCCGCGGTCACGGCCATGAACTCGCCGTATGTGGACTGCACCTTCGCCACGATGCCGTCGACGGTCATCGTGGCCCAGTCGGTGTCCGGCCCGAGTTCGGCCAGCGCTGACATGATGACCGCCCCCCACACCGCCGAGGTCAGCTTGAGCCTGCGGTCGTCGCGGCTCACCCCCATCCGGGTTGCCAGCACCGCGTTGACGGCGTCGATCCGGAACTCCGACACCGTGTGCATCAGGACCGGCGAGGAGGTCACGATGCGGGCCAGGGCGAGCAGACGTTGCTCGGTCAGCCGCGGCGACGGGGCGATCCTGGTCTTGAGGAATGCCTGCACATGGGCCCGGTACAGGGCTTCGACATCGTTGATCTCGGGTGGCTGGCCGGCGAGTTCGACCGCGGCCATGGCGGCCACCTCGTCGATCAGCGCGACCACGACGGCGTCCTTGGTGGCAAAGTACCGGCTGAATGTGCGCGGCGAGACGTCGGCGACCGCGGAGATCTGCTCCACCGTGGTCTTCTCGAATCCCTGACGGTTGCACAGTTCGACCGCGGCGTCGATCAACATCGCCCGGGTGCGCAGCTTCTTGCGCTCGCGCAGACCCGCCCCGGCCTGCCAGACCTCATCGACCACCAGCGGATGCTATCCCCACGAGCCGCGTCTGCCCGCGGTGTTTCGGACAACCCGTGCGATTTGCCGGGGTTCAGGTCCGCTCGGCCCCGGACTGCCCGTCACGGGCCGCCACACCGGGCACCCGGTAGCGCACGAACGCGGGAACCGCCGCCGCGGCAACCATCACGCCGACGATCACGAGCGCACCCCCGCCGGCCGCCGCCACCGTGGTACCGACCGCCGCGGCCGCCGCGCCGTGCAAGGTGTCGGCGAGCCGAGGGCCACCGGCGACCACGACGGTGAAGACGCCCTGCAAGCGCCCACGCAACTCATCGGAGGCGGCCTGCTGCAGGATCGTCGACCGGAACGCCGCCGACACCATATCCGCGGCACCCCCGATCGCCAGGAACGCCAACGCAACCCACAACACCAGACCGGCGGACCCATCCGCAGACCCGCCCGCGATACCGAAGCCGACCATCGCCACACCCCATACCAGGATCGCCAGCACGACCGCCCGGCCCTGCCTGCGGATCCGCGGCAGCCAGCCCGAGAACACCCCGCCCGCCACCGCACCCGCCGACATCGCCGCCGCCAGCAGCGCCATCACGGTGCCGCCCTCGACCGGGCCGCCGAAGCTCTCGTGCGCCATCTGCGGGAACAGCGCGCGGGGCATCCCGAAGATCATCGCGATCAGGTCGACGACGAACGACATCAGCACCACCCGGTTGCCGGCCAGATGGCGGAAACCGTCGAGCACCGCGGCCACGCCCCAGCGCGAGGAACCCCGCTCGGCGCCGGTGGCCCGGATCGGGGCCAGCCGGAACGTCGCCCAGATCGGGACCAGGCAGCACACCGCGTCGATCAGGTAGAGCGTGGACAGATCCACCCAGCGCAGCAGCACCCCGGCCAGCAGCGGGCCGACGATCGCGCCGAACTGGTACACCGTCATGTTCAGCGCGTTGGCGGCGGGCAGCTGCTCACCGGGCACGATCCGCGGTATCGCGGCGGCCCGGGTGGGGCTGTTGATCGCGTAGAAGGCCTGCTGCACCGACAGCAGGCTCAGCACCACCCAGACGTTGTCGACCGCCAGTGCGGCCTGCAGCCACAGCAGCACCGAGGCGGCGCCGAGGCCGATCGAGGCGATGATCAACAACACCCTGCGGTCCATGGCGTCGGCCAGCGCCCCGCCCCACAGGCCGAACACGATCAGCGGCACCAGCGCGAACAGGCCGGCCAGCCCGACATACGCCGAGTTCTGGGTGAGCGTGTAGAGCTGCACCGGGACCGCGAAGATCGTCAGGTTGGCGCCGATGACGGTCGGGATGCCGGCCAGCCACAACCGTCGGAAGTCCGGAGTGCGCAGCGGCGTGGTGTCGGCGAGGAACCCTCTCATTCCGGGTGCCGGGCGAACGTCACGGCTGCAGCCGCTCGGCGCGGCCGTGCGCGACCCGAATCCGGTTGTGCACCCGGTTCTCCCGGCCCTGCCAGAACTCGACGACGTCGGGCGCGATCAGGTACCCACCCCAGTTCGGCGGTACCGGAACGGAGTCCAGGCCGGCGAACCGGTCGGTGACCTCGGCGAGCCGGCCCAGCAGTGCCGCACGGGATTCGATCGGGTGCGACTGCTGCGACGCCCACGCGCCCAGCTGCGATCCGCGCGGGCGCTTCGACCAGTAGTCGGCGGTCGCGGCGGCCGGCACCCTGGTCACCGGACCCCTGACGTGAATCTGCCTGCCCAGCTGGTACCACGGGAAGGTGGCCGACGCGTACGGGTTGGCGGCCAGCTGCTCGCCCTTGGCCGAGTCGTAATTGGTGTAGAACGTGATACCGGCCTCATCCATGCTCTTGCACAACACCGTGCGGGTGACCGGTCTTCCCTGCTCATCGACCGTGCCGACGACCATGGCGTTCGGTTCGGCCACCCCGGCCCGCTGGGCGTCGGCCAGCCAGGTCCGCAGCAGGGTCAGCCAGCCCGTCGCGGGATCGTCGCCGAGCCAGTCGACGTCCAGATCGCCACGGCCGTCCTTCTCGGCGTATTCGACCCGCATGGCGGCCAAGTCCTGATCATCCGGTGTCGGCACCGCGATAAGGCTACGCCTGGCCTCGTGCGGTGATCGCGCGCGCCGAACGGACCACCGCGAGATCGACCATCCGGCCGCGCCGGTCGCGGGCCACCCCGGATCCGTTCGCCTGCGCGTCGTCGAACACCGCGAGCACATCCCTGGCGTCGGCCAGCTCCTCGGGGGTCGGAGCCAGCGCCTCGTGCACCACCGCGACCTGGTCGGGATGGATCAGGGTGCGGGCGGAGAATCCCTGGCGGACCAGCTGCACGGTCGACCGGGCGAGCAGCCCTCCGTCACCCAGTTCGGTCTGGACGGGGCCGACCGGCGGCACCAGCCCGGCCAGCGCCGAGGCCAGCACCACATCGCCACGCAGGTGCCACAGTTCGTGCCGATCCGGCGACGGGGACATGCCCAACTCGGCGGCCAGATCGGCCTCCCCCAGCCCCAGCCGGTGCAGCCGGGGGGCCCGCGCGATGTCGCGGACATCCGCCATGCCCCTGGCCGTCTCCAGCTGCGCGATGACCGCGAGCGGCGCACCGGTATCGGCCCGCTCGGCGTCGGTGAGCAGCGCGTCGACGCGGCGCAGCAGCTCCAATTCGGCGCCGGGCACAAAAACCCCTGTGGTGCCGGGCCGCGCGGCGGCCCGCACACCCTCCTCGAGCCGCGCCGGGTCCAGCCGGACCCACCACTGGCACCCCGGGGTGCGGGCGGGCGGTGCCCCGGCGGTGTTCGGTGGAGCACTC
>NZ_JBSFPX010000082.1:0-29385 GCF_053588415.1 Mycobacterium sp. NPDC003449 | reverse complement strand
CAAAACGATCTATACACGCCCACCACGCGACCGCAGCACGCCATCGCCAACCCCGGCGAAAAATCGAGGTTAGAGCCTGTTTTTCGGTTGTTGTCGCCGGCCGTCGAGTTGTTTTGTTGGCTGGAGCGGTCTCCCCCGCCGTTGGATCGCGCGTTGTCCAGTGCCTGTGTACGGGCTGCATCGGTGGCCGAATCTTGTTGTTGCTGCTGGTGCCGTCGCGAGATTGCGCACTGCGCGCAGCGAACTTTGCCGTCGTCGCCGCGAAACACCCGATCGTAGGGATCGCCATCGCCGATGTGATGTTCGCGGTAGGTGTTTGCGAGTTGACGTCCTTCGCGCTCCCCTTCCCAGTCCGGCGTGTAGTCAATGCGCGCTGCTGCGCCGCCTTCTTTGGTGGAGGCGGGGTTGTCTTCGTCGCGGTGATGGTATGTCGCCGACGGGACACCGTCTTGTGCGGCGCTGCGGTTGCGTCGTATCTGGCGCTTGTCGGTCTCACGATGCACGGTCGCCGATGAGCGCCCGCTTTCGATGCCAGACAGTTTGTTGTCGAAGGTGCGCGGCGTGTGCGCCTGGGAATAGATCGTTGCCGGATTCTCACTTATATGGCCGCAGTCGTTTCTGGTGCAGGCCGGCTGGGACACGCTGGGCGGCCTGTACTCGGTCGGCGGCCGAACAGGGCCATATGGTGGTGGCTCCAGCGGGATGCGGTCGTCAGCGGAACGTGGTGGTCCCGTGGACATCTGAGGTGTGCCAGCACCAGGCTTGGGAGTGCCCACCGCAGGTGCCGATGCCGCAATCTCGTCGGCGAGTTGTGTGGGTGGGGTGGGGGTGGTTTTGGCGACGTCGATGACGTCGTCGGTATGTTTGGCGAGTTGTTCGCCGGCTTGTTCCACGCCTTCTCTGATGACCTTTTTGGCGGCGCCCTGTGGGGTGACCATGGAGGCGGCACCGAGCACGGTAGAGGCCATGCCGAGGGTTTGGTTGTCGGGCATCGCCGTGGCGGCGATGTCGACAGCGGCGCTGGAGATGTTGACGGTGGCGGCGGCGATGGCCGCTGCGCCCGCAGGACCGCCCACACCGGTGACGGCCAGGGCCACCCCGCCGACCAGCATCGCGGATTCGAGTGGGTTGTCTTTGACGAACGTACCCACGGCCTTGGCACCGGATACGGTCGCCGACAATGCCGTCGAGGCCGCCGAGGTGACGGTGTCGGTGACGGAGCTGACGGTGTTGGTGAACGAGTCGAACATCCCCTGCGGTACGCCGCCGGGCCCGGCCACGCTCAGGGGCGGGTCGACGTAGACCGGCCAGGCGGTGTCGGGTCGGGGGTCGATCACCTCGGCCAGCGCATACAGCTGCGGGGCGAGTTGTTTGACCACGTACGAGCTCGGCACGAGTTGGCCGGTGGCGTCGCGGGTTTCGGCTGGGGCGAACATGCCAACGGTTTCGGCGGACGGTGTCGCTTTGTTGATGGTCAGATAGCCGTTGGTGTGGGCCACCATCACGGTGTCGGCTGGGGTGCGCACGAAGGTGGTGACCATCCGCGGCCCACCGGGATCAGCGATTCGGGCCACGGTGCGGGTACCACCGCCGGTGTTTTCGGCCAATATGTCAAACCCGGCACCGGCATTCGGATACACCACCTGCCCGCCCGGGCTGTGCTGGGCATCGCCGAGCCCGCCCGGCAACACGATCTGCACCAGCCCAGCCGCAGTGTCCGACGTCAGGCCGGTCACCGGATGGTCGGGCAGCCCAGCGCGGCGCTGCTCGGCCGATAGCGCGGGGTCAGAGCCGACCGCGGAATCGGTGAACGCGGCCGCTGCGGCGTCGGCGAACCCTTGTGCCGCTGACACCGGCCGCGCCGCCTGATCCACCCCCGGCGAGGACGCCGGCGCGATCAGGTGAAGAGCACCGATCGTGACTGCCACCGCGCACAGTGCGGCCAGCCAGCGCACCGGCCACCCGAACCTTCCGCTTTGCTGACGGTCGTTCAGAAAGTTTCCTGAATCTGGCGTCCAGCTACGGCTATCTCTCATGCGATCCCCGATCGGCAACATGTCGCGGTAGCGATGAGCTATCCACATCCGGTATGAGACAGCACCGTAGTACAAGATCAAACACTGTCAACCTGCAGTTCAAACTGATGACAGAGCAGCATGAGACGATCTACCTTTGCAGCTTCAGCAAATAACCCAACCACCGCACGCTCCCGGGTTGGCAACCTTCTTAGGCGCTCCACGATATTGCCGACAAGCCGCTGTTTGACGTTGCCAACCAAAGGGCTGCCCCGCTCGCCTCGCCACACGACACCACCCCACCGCACCCCTGCGCGGAAACGGCGGTTCAGAAGTGACGGGCTAGGGGGCCGCCATCGTGCACTGCCGCGGCCGGTTGGCGTGCGGGTGAAATCGGAAGAGTCGCGGTCCGGGATCGAGCGGGAGGACGAACCAGATCTCGCGGTCGTTGAGCGCGAACGGTACGGTCTTGGTCCCGTACATGAACTGGCGGGCCTCCCGCAGCGCTCGAGGGTGCGTTCGATCTCGGCGCGGTACCAGTCCGAGCTGACCTCCGTGTTGGCGGCGAACTTCAGGCAGGGGAGAAAAGCGCCGATGGTGGCGTCGCCGCTTAATGGATGGCGTCCACATGACGAGCGTAAACCCGCGCGTGCGGTCCGCTATGCGCTGTACGCTCATCGCGCCTAGATGATTTACCTGCGGGTTCTCACCCGTTTTTGGTGGAGCTAAGGGGATTCGAACCCCTGACCCCCACACTGCCAGTGTGGTGCGCTACCAACTGCGCCATAGCCCCTGATGTCGTGCTCATCGAAGTTACACCACGGCTACCCGTGGTTCAAAATCGCTGGTCAGGGGACCTCACCACCCGCCTCCGGGCCGAACGCGCGGGCCGGGGTGTGCTCGGCGGGCGGCCGGTGACGGGTCTCGGGGGCGAATGTCCAGCCCACCGCCGCGAGCAGCAGGATCGCCCCGCTGACCACGAACGCCCACGAGAACGACAGGTACTGCGCGATCAGCCCCACCAACAGTGACCCGCCGATCGATCCGACGTCGGCCATCATCTGGAAGGTGGCCACGGCGGTGCCGCCGCGGGCCTTGTTGCCGATGATGTCGGCGACCGCGGCCTGCTGCGGCGCGGTGAAGATCCCGGTGGAGAACCCGGCGATGAAGGCGGCCACGAGAAACGTCGTCAGCCCGTCGGTGAAGCCGACCAGCACCGTCGAGATGCCCGCCGCGGTCAGACCGACCATCAGCAACACCCGCCGGCCCACCCGGTCGGACAGGTAGCCGCTCGGGATCACCGCGGCGACGTTGCCGATCGCGAAGGTGACCAGCGCCAGGCCCGCGACCCCGGCCCCGCGGTGGAACACCTCGGCGATGAACAGCGGCACCAACGCGATCCGCAGCCCGAACGCCGACCAGCCGGTCGCGAAGTTGGACAGCAGCGCCGCCCGGTAGGCCTGGTTGCGCAGCGCCGTGCGCAACGCCACCTTGGCGCCCTCCTCGGGGTCCGGCGCCGCCAGCGACGAGTGGCGCAGGCTGATGAACACCACCGCGGCCGCGACCAGCAGCGCGGCGCCGTAGATGACGAACGGGGCGCTCAGGCCAAGCCCCGCGGTCAGGCTGCCCAGCACCGGCCCGCCGACCGAGCCGATCAGGAAGGCCGAGGAGAACATCCCGGCCACCCGCCCCCTGGCGTCCTCCGGGCTGATCCGGATCATCAGGCCCAGCGCCGAGACGAAGAACATCGTCGAGCCGATCCCGCCGAGCGAGCGGAACAGCAGCAGCTGCCAGTAGCTCTGCGCGAAGGCACACGCGCCGGTGGACAGCGCGACGATGAGCAGGCCGTTGACGTAGATCCGCCGCTCCCCCAACCGCTGGATCAGCATGCCGGTGGCCGGGGCGAAGCACAGGCGCATCAACGCGAATGCGGTGATGACGAACGTGGCGGCGCTGATGCTGACACCGAAATGGCGGGCGTAGGCCGGCAGCACGGGCGCCACCACGCCGTAGCCGAGCGCGATGACCGCGTTGGCCGCGATCAGGACCCAGACTTCGCCGGGCAGCTTGGGTTTTGTCCGCCTCGAACAGTCACCCTCCGTAACAGAGCTCACCCGATAACTGTATTGACCAAATCTTTGGCGGCTTGCTGCACCTCCGCCAGATGCTCCTGCCCGTTGAACGACTCGGCATAGATCTTGTAGACGTCCTCGGTCCCCGACGGCCGCGCCGCGAACCAGGCGTTCTCGGTCGTCACCTTCAAACCGCCCAGCGCGGCCCCGTTGCCCGGCGCGGCGGTCAACTTCGCGGTGATCGGCTCACCAGCCAGCTCGGTCGCGGTGACCTGCTCGGCCGACAGCTGGGCCAGCCGGGCCTTCTGGTCCCGGTCGGAGGGCGCATCGATGCGCGCATACGTCGGCGCGCCGTAGCGCTCGGCGAGTTCGGCGTACCGCTGCGACGGCGTCGACCCGGTCACGGCGAGGATCTCCGAGGCCAGCAGCGCCAGGATGATGCCGTCCTTGTCGGTGGTCCACACCGAACCGTCGGTGCGCAGGAACGACGCCCCGGCGCTCTCCTCACCACCGAACCCGATGCTGCCGCCGATCAGCCCGTCGACGAACCATTTGAAGCCGACCGGCACCTCGAGCAGCTTGCGGTCCAGCCCGGCCACCACCCGGTCGATGATCGAGCTGCTCACCGCGGTCTTGCCAACCGCGGTCGAGCCGGGCCAGTTCGACCGGTGGGTGTAGAGGTAGTCGATCGCGACGGCGAGGTAGTGGTTGGGGTTGAGCAGCCCGCCGTCGGGAGTGACGACACCGTGCCGGTCGGAGTCGGCGTCGTTGCCGGTGGCGATCTGATAGGAGTCGGGGTTGTCGTTCACTTTTCGAAGCAGCCCAGCCATCGCGTTGGGCGAGCTGCAGTCCATCCGGATCTTGCCGTCGGTGTCGAGCGTCATGAATCGCCACGTCGCGTCCACCAATGGGTTGACGACCGTCAGGTCCAACCCGTGCCGCTCGGCGATCGCACCCCAGTAGTCGACGCTGGCCCCGCCCAGCGGGTCGGCGCCGATCCGGATCCCCTCCGCCCGAATGGCGTGCAGATCCACCACATTGGGCAGATCCGAAACGTAGGCGTCGAGGTAGTCGTGGCGCTGGGCGCTCTGCAGCGCCCGCGCCAGCGGAATGCGCTTCACCGCTTTGAGCCCGTCGCGCAGGATCTCGTTGGCGCGCTTGGCGATCGCCCCGGTGGCGTCGGTGTCGGCCGGGCCGCCGTTGGGCGGGTTGTACTTGAATCCGCCGTCGCGGGGCGGGTTGTGCGAAGGCGTGACGACGATACCGTCGGCCAGGTCACCGGTACGTCCCCGGTTGTAGGTCAGGATCGCGTGGCTGACCGCCGGCGTCGGTGTGTAGCGGTCGGCCGAATCGATCATCGCCACGACATTGTTGGCGGCCAACACCTCCAGCGCCGATACCCAGGCCGGCTCGGACAGGGCATGCGTGTCCCGCCCGATGAACAGCGGCCCCGTGGTGCCCTGCGCCGCCCGGTACTCCACGATGGCCTGGGTGGTGGCCAGGATGTGGGCCTCGTTGAACGCCGCGTCCAGGCTGGCCCCGCGATGCCCGGAGGTTCCGAACACCACCTGCTGCGCGACGTCGTCGGGGTCGGGTTGTCGGGTGTAGTAGGCGGTGACCACCTGGGCGACGTCGATGAGGTCTTCGGGTTGCGCCGGTTGCCCGGCCCGCGGATTGGCAGCCATGGACCCGATTCTGCTCCCTGCCGGATGTCGGTGCGTGCCGGTCGCCGAGTTGCCGCCATACTTTTACTCCATGTTCGGGATACGCGGCCATGACCCCCGAGAGTTGGCCGCGGTGTTCGTCGGCGGAGCGTTGGGCACCCTCGCCCGCGCCGGTCTGGCGGTCCTGACGGCTCCCGCACCGGGTCACTGGCCGTGGCCGACCTTCACGGTGAACATCGTCGGCGCATTTCTGTTGGGCTACTTCACCACCCGCCTGCTCGAACGGCTGCCGGTGTCGAGTTACCGCCGTCCGCTGCTGGGCACCGGGCTGTGCGGCGGACTCACCACCTTCTCCACCATGCAGGTCGAGACGGTGTCGATGCTCGAGCACGGACACTGGGGCCTGGCCGTCGGCTACACCGCGGCCAGCCTGGTCGGCGGGCTGCTGGCCGTCGCCCTCGCCACAGCATTGGTGCGTCGCGTGCGGGCGCTGACATGACGGCCCTGGTGTGGGCCGGGGTGGCGGTGCTGGGCGGCGCGGGGGCGGTGTGCCGCTTCCTGCTCGACCGGTCGGTATCCGCCCGGGTCGGCCGCGGTTTCCCGGCGGGCACCCTGGCGGTCAACCTCAGCGGCGCCCTGCTGCTGGGTTTTCTCGGCGGGCTGGCGCTCAGCCCGCACACCGCCCTGCTGGCCGGCACCGGATTCGTCGGGTCCTACACGACCTTCTCGACCTGGATGCTGGAAACCCAACGCCTGGTCGAGGAGCGCCAGGTCCGGTCCGCGGCGGCCAACATCGTCGTCAGCGTCGTGCTCGGCCTGGCGGCCGCGTGGCTGGGCGTCTGGCTGGGGGTTCGACTGTGAGTCGCACCCGATCCGAGGACTATCTCAAGCTCACGGCCTACTTCGGGGAGCGTCAGCGCCACGGGCACCGGTTCGCCGCCGATGCGCTGCTCGAACTCTACGGCCGCCACAACGTCGCGACCGGGGTGATGCTGCGCGGTATCGCCAGCTTCGGCCCACGCCACCAGCTGCGCAGCGACGAGACGCTGAGCATGTCCGAGGATCCCCCGGTGGCCGTCGTCGCGGTCGATGCGACCGACAAGATCGCGGCGCTCGCCGAACACACCGTCGCGACCATTCCCCGCGGACTGATCACCGTCGAACGCGCCCAACTGGTCGGCCCCGACACCGCGGAACCCTCGATTCCCGAGACCGCCAAACTGACCATCTACGTGGGCCGTCACCTCCGGGTCGACACCGCGCCCGCCCACCGCGCGGTGTGCGAGGTGTTGCACCGGCACGGCTTCGCCGGCGCCACGGCGTTCCTCGGGGTCGACGGAACCGCACACGGGCAGCGCCGACGCGCCCGATTCTTCGGCCGCAACAGCGAGGTTCCGATCATGATCGTCGCGGTCGGCACCGGCGATCAGGTGGGAGCCGCGCTTGGCGAGTTGAACGGTTTGCTGGAACGGCCGCTTGCCACCGTCGAGCGTGCACAACTGTGCAAGCGGGGCGGTGAGTTGATTGCCCGTCCGACTCCGCTGCCGCGTGCCGACGCCAAGGGCCGGGCCCTGTGGCAGAAACTCATGATCCACACCTCCGAATCCGCACTGCACCAAGGCGTTCCCATCCACCGCGCGCTGGTCCGCCGGCTGCTGGACTCCGGAACGGTCGGCGGTGCCACCGTGCTTCGCGGCGTGTGGGGCTACGGCGACAACGGAAAACCTCATGGGGACAAACTGTTTCAACTCGGTCGGCAGGTTCCGGTGACCACCGTAGTGGTGGACGCGCCGGAGCGGATCTCCGCCGCGTTCGACATCGTCGACGAACTCACGGCCGGCGCGGGCCTGGTCAGCGCCGAGATGGTCCCCGCCGCCACCACGGTCGACGCCGGACGACGCTCTGGTAGTACCGATCTCGCCAGGCACGACTACTAAAACGCGGGGGTAAGCCTAGCCTAGGCTTACCTCCGGGTGTAGCGTCCGACCCCATGCCGCCAACTACACCTGAATCGGTCAGTGCCGCGTTCACCGAGATCCTGCGCGACGATATGAACGTCGATGTCCGCCGGGTCACCCCGCAATCCCGCCTCGTCGACGACGTCGGGCTGGACTCGGTGGCGTTCGCTGTCGGCATGGTCGCGATCGAGGACAAACTCGGCGTCGCACTCTCGGAGGAGGACCTGCTGAGCTGTGACACCGTGGGCGATCTGGAGGCCGCGATCCTGGCGAAGATGCCCGCCGCGCAGAGCAGCCAGTGAACCCGCTGTCGGCAGCGCTGTCGGAGTCGCTGAGCACCAGCAGCGCCGACCTCGTCCTCTACGACACTGAAACCGGTACGTGGGCGCGCCATCCCTGGGCACAGGTGCATGCCCGCGCCGAGAACGTCGCCGAGCGGATCGGCCAGGACGGTTCCACGGCCGTCGGCGTGGTCGGCGAACCGACCGTCGAGGTCGTCGCCGCCATCGTCGGTGCGCTGATCTCCGGTACGGCCCTGTCGATCCTGCCCGGCCCGGTGCGCGGTTCCGACCCCGACCAGTGGGCCCGGTCGACCCTGCAACGTCTCTCCGGCATCGGCGTCGGAACCGTCTTCAGCCACGGCAGCTACCTGGAACAGTTGTGCGGCGCGGGCAGCACGTTGGTGATCCACGACGACATCGAAACCGCCCACGCCCGCCGATCCACCACATGGGATCCGAGCACCGCCGCCGACGAGTTCGCGGTGCTGCAGGGCACCGCCGGTTCGACCGGCGTCCCGCGCACGGCGCAGATCGCCCCCGCGGCCGCGCTGGCCAACATTCGCGGCATCCATGAGCGGATCAGCGTGTCCCGCAACGATGTCGGCTGTTCGTGGTTGCCGCTCTACCACGATATGGGTCTGGCGTTCCTGCTGACCTGTGCGCTCGGCGGGTTCGAGCTGTGGCAGGCCCCGACCACGGCCTTCGCCGCCTCCCCGTTCAACTGGGTGCACTGGCTCACCACCAGTCGCGCCACCATGACCGCCGCACCGAATATGGCCTACGGCTTGATCGGCAAGTACTCGAGCCGGCTGGCCGATATCGACCTGTCACCGCTGCGGTTCGCGCTCAACGGCGGTGAGCCGGTCGACTGCGAGGGCACCCGGCGGTTCGGCACCGAACTGGCCCGCTTCGGATTCGACCCCGGCGCCCTGTGCCCGTCCTATGGTCTTGCCGAATCATCCTGTGCGGTATCGATTCCGGTTCCCGGCCTCGGCGTGCTGGTCGACGAGATCACCGTCGAGACCGAATCCGGTGCGCATGTGCAGCAATTGGCCGTTCTGGGCCAGGCGATCCCCGGCATGGAGATGCGGATGCGCCCCAGCGCGGACAATGCGGGCATCGCCGACCGCGAGGTCGGCGAGATCGAGGTCCGCGGTACGTCGATGATGTCGGGATACCGCGGCGAGACGCCACTGCGCCCCGGGGACTGGTTCCCGACAGGCGATCTCGGCTACTTCGTCGACGGTGGGCTGGTGATCTGCGGGCGGGCCAAGGAGCTGATCACGGTCGCCGGACGCAACATCTTCCCCACCGAGATCGAACGGATCGCAGCCCAGGTGGCCGGCGTTCGGGTGGGCGGTGTGGTCGCCGTCGGCACCAACGAACGTGCGGTGCGGCCCGGCCTGGTGATCGCCGCCGAGTTCCGCGGCACCGACGAATCCGAGGCCCGCAGCCAGGTGGTGCAGCGGGTCGCCTCCGAATGCGGTGTGGTACCGGCCGATGTGGTGTTCCTGCCGCCGGGCGCACTGCCGCGCACCTCCTCGGGCAAGCTGCGCCGTCTGGAGGTCAAACGACATCTTGAGAGGGTTGAGGCATGACCGCGACAGCACCGTCGGGACCGGCTACCACCACCGTCGACGAGTACCGCGACCTGCTGGACCGGGTCTTCGACGATCAGGTGAAGGCCTGGACCGCCGAAGCCGAGGAGACCGAACGCTTCCCGCGTCAGCTCATCGAACACCTCGGCCGCAACGGTGTGTTCGCCGAGAAGTGGGGCGACGGCCAGCAGCCCGATGTGGCCAAGCTCAACGAGCTGGCCTTCGCGCTGGGCCGGACCGGATCGGCGGGCATCGGTGTCGGTGTCAGCCTGCATGATTCGGCGATTTCGATCCTGCGCCGATTCGGCCGGTCGGACTACCTGCGCACCATCTGCGAGCAGGCCGTGCACGGTGAGGCGGTGCTGTGCATCGGCGCCTCGGAGGAATCGGGCGGATCGGATCTGCAGATCGTCGAGACCGAGGTCCGCACGGCCCGCGACGGATTCGAGGTCAAGGGGATCAAGAAGTTCGTCTCACTGTCGCCGGTCGCCGACCACATCATGGTGGTGGCACGCAGCGTCGATCAGGATCCGGCCAGCCGGCACGGCAACGTCGTCGTGATCGCGGTCCCCACCGCCGAGGTCGAGGTGCAGACGCCGTACCGCAAGGTCGGCGCGGGCCCACTCGACACCGCCGCGGTGCACATCGACACCTGGGTGCCCGCCGACGCACTCGTGGCGCGGGCCGGTACCGGGTTGGCCGCGATCTCGTGGGGGCTGGCACACGAACGGATGTCGATCGCCGGCCAGGTGGCGTCCGGATCACAGCGGATCCTCGGAATCACGCTGGCCCGCATGATGAAACGCCGCCAGTTCGGCCACACCCTCTACGAGCACCAGGCCCTGCGGCTGCGGATGGCCGATCTGCAGGCACGCGTCGACCTGCTCCGCCACGGCCTGGCCGGGATCGCCGCGGCGGGCAAGCTCGACCTGCGCGCCGCGGCCGCGATCAAGGTGACCGCGGCCCGGCTCGGCGAGGAGGTGTTTTCGGAGTGCATGCACATCTTCGGCGGCTCCGGCTATCTCGTCGACGAGACACCGCTGGGCCGGTGGTGGCGCGATATGAAACTGGCCAGGGTCGGCGGCGGCACCGACGAGGTGCTCTGGGAACTGGTGGCCGCGGCGATGAAACCGGACTACGACGGCTACGCCGAACTCGGCCAGGACTGAATTCTCACCGACCTTTGGGGGCGTCCTCGGGGGTGCGCGGCAGGGCGTAGAGCGCCATCCGCCGGTTGGACATCTCATGCTCACCCAGGAACGTGCAACCCGCCCATTCGCACACCCGGCGGGCCCCGGTGTTGCGGTGGTCCGGGTCGAACATGATGCGCCGGCAGTCCGGTTCGAGTTCGAAGACGCTGGCCACCACCCGGGGCAGCAGGAACGGGGCGATACCGCGGTTGACCAGGTGCAGATCGGCGATTGCCGCGTGCAGGCCGATGTCGTGCGGGTCCGCGTCATAGCGGGGTGCGATCGAATCCTTTGCGGCACGGTATAACTCGATATAGCCCGCGGGTTTGCCGCGCAGGTTGGCGATCAGCGGCCGCGAATACTCGCCGTCGAGCTGTGCCCGCAGATAGCGCCGCCACCGCTCCGGCGGCCACGGGTACTCCCAGGCCTCCACCAGGTGCGGGCGGTTCATCCATTCCGACACCATCTCGGCGTCGGCGTCGGCGTCGACCAGCCGGATGCCGTACGGCTCCTCGACGACCGGGACGGGTGGGGCCGGGACCGCCCGCACCGCGTCGGTGATGTCGGTGAGCTCGCGCTTGAGAACCGGCTCGACGGCCTCTTCAACGTGGGTATTGATATCGGTCATTTGACGGCTGAGCCTACCGCAGGCAGTGAGGGTAGGTTTACCTACCTTGCCGATCCGTCAGGCCAGGAGACCGGCCAGCACCCGCAAATGACTCAGGTCCAGTTCGCGGGTCGCCGTCACCAGCGTGATCGGCCCGTCGTCGCAGATGGCCCGCAACTCGTCGAACGCGGCCGCCTCCGCCGGAGTCTCCAGCTCGGCGGTGTAGCGCTGCACGAATTCGTCGTACCGCTCGGGCCGGTGGTCATACCAGTGCCGCAGCTCGGTGGACGGCGCGACATCGGGCAGCCACCTGCCCACCCGTGGATCGGTCTTGCGCAGACCCCGCGGCCACAGCCGATCGACCAGCACCCGCTGCCCCTCGTCGGGCCCGGGCTGCTCATAGACTCGCGCCAACCGCACACTTCTGGAGGCCATCACCTGCCAGAGTAGGAGCATGACGGTCGATCGCGTCGCGGATCTACAACGCTGGCAGGACTCGGGCGGGCACTGGCAGGTGGTCGCACAGACCGGTCACGGCGTCACCATCGCCCTGCTGCGTTGCGACGGCGGCGAGGAGGCCGACCGGTTCACCTCCGCCGATCCGCGCCTGCTGGAGTTCGTCGGCGGCCGGTCCGGCAGCCAGGACTAGTTTCGCGGCGGCCAGGCCGGCGCCCCGAGTTCGCGCGAGATGGTGCGGGCGGTATCGCGCAGCGCGTCGAGCGCATCGGGCTCCAGCGGCCACCTGGCGGCGGGAACCACCAGGCCGATCGCCCCGGCCGCCTCGGCGGTGGTGTCGAACACCGGTGCGGCAGCCGAGCATTCACCCAGCACCGCCTCCTCGGCCTCGGTGGCGATTCCCGTCGCCCGGACCCGGGCGAGCTGATCGGCCAGCGCCGCCGGGTCGGTCACGGTCTCGCCGGTCATGCTGTGCAGGTCCCCGGTGTCGAGGTCGGCCCGGAACGCCAGCAGGGCCTTTCCGAGTGCGCTGGCATGTGCCGGGATGACGATCCCCACCTCGGGCATCTGCCGGGTGCCGTCGGGCCGCGGTTCGTGCGCGACCACCACCACCTCGTCGAACAGCAGCACCCCGGTGCGCACCGCACAGCCGGTGCGCCGGGCCAGGTTCTCGGCCCAGATCGTGACCCTGGAGCGCAGTTCGAGGGTGTCCAGATAGACGTTGCCCAGCCGCAGCGTGGCGGGCCCGAGCCGGTAGCGGCCCGAGTCGAGTTCCTGCTGCACCATGCCGTGCGCGAGCAGCGTGCGCACCAGACCGTGCACGGTCGAGGGCGCGAGTTCGATCGCCGAGGCGATCTCGCCCAGGCTCATCCGCCGCCCGCCCTGCAACACCGTGAGGATGCGCAGTGCCCGATCCACGGCCTGGATCATCGCGGCCCCCTTCTGCGCCTCTTGTGCTGACCGAAGCATAAGCGTATGTTCCAGATCACATTCGATATTATCGAACACTATCCGACATAGTCGATCCCCGGCCAAGGAGTGCCATGGACAGTCCTCGTTACCTCAAAAGCTGGCCGCGGAGGCGTTGGGCACCGCCTTTCTGATCTTCGTCGGCGTCGGATCGGTGCCTGCGACCATCATCGTCAATGGGGCCGCCGCGGCCGTCCCCGCCAAGACCACCACCACCGCAGCCTGAGGAGCACAACATGAAGAAACTCATCAACGATCCCGCCGACGTCATCGGTGAAGCGTTGCGCGGCATGGCCATCGCGCACCCGGAACTACGCGTCGACCACACCAACCGGATCGTCTACCGCGGTGACGCGCCGGTGACCGGCAAGGTCGGCCTGATCTCGGGAGGCGGATCGGGCCACGAGCCGCTGCACGGCGGATTCGTCGGGGCCGGCATGCTCGACGCCGCATGCGCGGGCGAGGTCTTCACCTCGCCGGTCCCCGATCAGATGCTGGAGGCCACCAAGAACGTCGACGGCGGCGCCGGTGTGCTGCACATCGTGAAGAATTACACCGGTGACGTGATGAACTTCGAGATGGCCGCGGAACTGGCTGCGGCCGAGGACATCACGGTGGAATCGGTGATCGTCGACGACGACGTCGCGGTGCAGGACAGCACTTTCACGGCCGGAAGGCGCGGCGTCGGCGCGACCGTCCTGGTGGAGAAGCTCGCCGGTGCCGCGGCCGACCAGGGCCGGCCGCTGACCGAGGTCGCCGGCGTGGCACGCCGGGTCAACGCCGCCGCCCGCAGCATGGGCGTCGCCCTCACCTCGTGCACGGTGCCCGCGGTCGGCCATCCCACCTTCGACCTTCCCGACGACGAGATCGAGGTCGGCATCGGCATTCACGGCGAGCCGGGACGTCAGCGGGTGCCGCTGCAACCGGCGTGGGCGGTGGCCGAACTCATGGCCGAACCGATACTCGCCGATCTGGACTTCACCGGCGAGGACGGCGTGATCCTGTTCGTCAACAGCATGGGCGCCACCCCGCTCATCGAGTTGTACGTGATGTACTCGGAGTTCGCGGCGATCCTGGATAAGGCGGGTGTGCGGATCGCACGCTCGTTGGTGGGCCCCTACATCACCAGCCTGGACATGGCGGGCTGCTCGGTGACGCTGCTGCGCGCCGACGACGACCTGCTCGGGTTGTGGGATCACCCGGTCAACACCCCGGCACTGCGGAGAGGATGCTGATATGGATTCGACTGTGGACCTGACCCGTCTCGTCGCCTGGGTGCGCGAGTACGCCCGGGTGATCGGCGAAAACGCGCAGCACCTCAGCGATCTCGATGCGGCCATCGGCGATGCCGACCATGGCATCAACATGGACCGCGGCATGACCGCCGTCCTGTCCGCGCTCGACGAATCGACTCCCGGCGACATGGCCGCCCTGTGCAAGCAGGTGGGCATGACCCTGGTGAAGTCGGTGGGCGGGGCCAGCGGTCCGCTGTACGGCACGTTCTTCCTGCGGATGGCGCCCGCACTGGGTGCCGAGGACACCGTGAGCGCGACCGGCTTCGCCAAGGCGCTGCGGGCCGGTGTGGACGGTGTGGTCCAGCGGGGCCGCGCCGAACCCGGCGACAAGACGATGTTCGACGCGCTGGCCCCCGCGCTGGACGCGCTGGACTCCGCGCTCGCCTCGGGGTCAGGGCTGGCCGACGGCCTGACCGCCGCCACCGCGGCCGCCGAAACGGGCAGGGACGCCACCGAATCGATGGTGGCCCGCAAGGGCCGCGCGAGCTATCTCGGGCAGCGCAGCGTCGGGCACATCGATCCGGGCGCGACATCGGCGGCACTGCTGATCGCCGCGGCGGCCGCAACCGGCGGGACCTCGACGTGACGGTGGGCCTGGTCGTCGTATCCCACAGCCGCCCCCTGGCCCGCGCCGCGGTGGCCCTGGCCCAGGAGATGTTGCACGGAAAGCAGATCCGGATCGCGGTGGCCGCAGGGCTCGACGAAACCATGTTCGGCACCGACGCCTCGGCGATCCTGGACGCCATGACCGACGCCGACGACGGCGACGGTGTGGTGGTGCTCATGGACCTGGGTAGTGCGGTGCTCTCGGCCGAACTCGCGCTGGAACTGCTCGACGACGACGCCCGCAACCGCGCCCGGCTGTGCCCCGCTCCCCTGGTCGAGGGGCTCGTCGTGGCCGCCGTCGCGGCGGCCGGTGGCGCGCCGGTCGACGACGTCGCCGCCGAGGCGTCGGGCGCCCTGGCTGGAAAGCTCGCCCAGCTCGGCGCGGAGCCGGAGACGCCGGCATCCGAAACCGCCGCCCCCGGCGCCGACGAACTCACGGGCGGCTTCGTCGTCGCCAATCCGCACGGTCTGCATGCCCGGCCCGCGGCGCGCCTGGCCGGCGAGGTCCGGCGCCGCGCTGCACAGGTGCGAATTCGCAACCGCCGCAGCGATTCCCAGTGGGTCGACGCCGCCAGCCTGTCCAAGATCGCGACCCTCGGGGTGCGCAGCGGCGACGAGGTCGAGCTGCGGGTATCGGGCACCGAGGCGGCCGAGGCGCTCGAGCACATCCTGGCCCTGGCCGGCCGGAATTTCGACGAGTCCACGGCCGCCGCGGCTGCGGCGCCCGTGCCGGTCGCGGCGCACGCCCCGATCGGCGCAGGGCCAGGTCTAGGCATCGGACCCGCCTGGTCGGCACACTCTGGCGCCATCGCAGTACCCGACACCCCGGCGGGCGATCCGGCGGCCGAATGGCGCGAGCTCGGCACCGCCATCGCCGACGTACGCCGTGCCATCACCGCGTTGCGGGCCCGAACCGCCCGCGATGTCGGCGAATCCGAGGCGGCGATCTTCGATGCGCATCAGCTGCTGCTCGACGACGATGCGCTGCTCGGCGCCGCGCGCGAGCGAATCGACCAGGGCCACAACGCCGCCGCGGCCTGGGCGGCCGCGGTGACCGGGCTGGCCGCCGAGTTCGCCGCGCTGCCCGATCCCTACCTGCGGGCCAGGGCCGAGGACGTCACGGCCGTGGGCGATCAGGTGCTGCGCGCCATGCTCGGCGGCGCGGCGGGAACCGAGATCGACGGCGGTGTGCTGGTGACCGGCGACCTGACCCCGGCCGAGGCGGCCGAGCTCGATCCGCAACGGGTGGCCGCCGTGCTGCTGGCGTTCGGCAGCCCGCAAGCTCACAACGCGATCCTGCTGCGCGCCAAGGGTATACCGCTGATCGTCGGGGCCGGCCCGGGGGTACTGGCGATCCCCGACGGGACCACCGTCGCCGTCGACGGGGGCAGCGGGGAGTTCATCGTCGACCCACCCGCGGCGGTCAGGGAGGATTTCGCGGCCCGCGTCGCGGATTCGGCACAACGACGGCGCGCGGCGCGCGCCAGGGCCACCGAGCCCGCGGTCACCCGCGAAGGCGTCACGGTCGGTGTCGGCGCCAACATCGGCTCGGTCGAGGACGCCAGGGCGGCGGCCGCCCAGGGCGCGGATTTCGCCGGGCTGATCCGTACCGAGTTCCTGTTCATGGGGCGCGCGCAGGCACCCGACGCCGACGAGCAGCTCGCGGTGTACCGCAAGATCGCCGAATCGCTTGACGGACGCCGTATCACGCTGCGCACGCTGGATGTCGGCGGCGACAAACCGCTGGAGTTCCTGCCCGGCCCGGCCGAGCTGAACCCGTATCTGGGCGTGCGCGGCATCCGGCTGTCCCTGGCCTACCCCGAGCTGCTGGCCGAGCAGCTGCTGGCGATGGCCCGGCTCGCGCGGCATACACCGGTCAGCGTGATGTTCCCGATGGTCAGCACGCTCGACGAGCTGTTCGCCGCCCGCCGGCTGCTGGACGAGGCGGTCGGGCGGGCCGGCGGCGGCCCGCCCGCCGGACTTCAGGTCGGCATGATGGTCGAGGTGCCCGCCGCGGCACTGAAATCCGCCGCCTTCGCCCCGCACGTCGACTTCCTGTCGATCGGCACCAACGATCTGACCCAGTACACGCTCGCCGCCGACCGCAACAACGATGCCGTTGCCGCCCTGGGCGATTCGTTCGACCCTGGGCTGCTGCGCCTGATCGATGCCACCTGCTGCGGCGCCGCCGGACGCGCATCGGTGTCGGTCTGCGGCGAGTTCGCCGCAGACGAGGGTGCCGCCGCGCTGCTGGTCGGGCTCGGGGTCGACGGGTTGAGCGTCACTCCCCCGGCGGTACCCGCGACCAAGGAGGCGGTGCGGGCCATCGACCGGCAGCGGGCCCGGCGCACGGCGCAGGCGGCGCTGGTGGCCGACAGCGCGGCGGCGGTGCGCGCGCAGCTGGGGTCAGGGACCGGGTTCGACCACCCATGATCCGCGCCGCAGCACCCCCGTCACCGCAAGGCCGTCGTCCAGCACCACCAGATCGGCCGGCGCGCCCGCGACCAGCCCGTCCCCCGGCAGCCCCAACGCCCTGGCCGGGTTGAGCGAGGCCTGGCGCACGGCCAGCAGCAACGCCTGGTCGCGGGGCAGGTCGCTGTGGGTGACGGCGAATCTGAACACCCGGTCCATGGTCGCGGTGCTGCCGGCGATCGTGTCGGTTCCGCCGACCCGCGCGACCCCGTCGACGACATCGACCGGCAACGGGCCCAGATGGTAGACCCCGTCCGGCATCCCGGTCGCGGCCATCGCGTCGGTCACCAGCGACACCCGCTGGGCCCCAACACTTCGCGTGACATGCCGGTAGATCGCGGGGGCGATGTGCACACCATCGGTGATGAGTTCCACGGTCACCCGGGGATCTTCCATCAGGGCGACGGCGGGGCCGGGTTCACGGCGGTCGATCGGCCGCATGGCGTTGAACAGATGGGTGCCCACGGTCGCGCCGGCCGTGATTGCCGAGCGGCTCTGCTCATAGCCGGCCTCGGTGTGGCCGACGGCCACCACCACACCCGCATCGACGAACTGTCCGATCGCGGCCAGGGCACCCTCGCGCTCGGGGGCGATGGTGACCATCCGGATCGCCCCCGCGGCGGCGTTCAGCACGCCGGCGATCTCGCCGGGGTCCGGATCGCGCATCAGCGCCGGTTGATGCGCACCGCACCGCTTGGTGGACAGCCACGGGCCTTCGAGGTGGATGCCGTCGAGGAGCCCGGCCTCGACGTCGGCGGCCAGTCCGGTGACCTGTCTGAGCAATTCGTCGGGGCCGGCGGTCACCAACGATGCGATCAGGGCCGTCGTGCCGTGCCGACGGTGCAGGTCCACCGCGGTCTCGGTCTCGCCGGTGCGCGCCGAGGTGAAATTCGCACCGCCGCCGCCGTGCACGTGGGTGTCGACGAAGCCCGGCACCACCGTGACGGCGCCCAGGTCGCGGTCGGCCGTGCGGGGCGGAGCACCCGCCCCGATCTCGGCGACCGTCGCGGCGGAAACCTCAATCCACCCCGGCCGCAACAACTCCGCACCGGTCAGCAGCGTCTCGGCGGTCAGCAGCATTCAGATGCCCTGCCAGTCCGGTTTGGACCGGTAGGTCTCGCGGTAATAGTCGATGAGTTGCAGCCGCTGTGCGGCCGCATCGTCGAGCAGCACCGTCACGTGCGGGTGGTGTTGCAGGATGGTGGCCGGCCACATCGCGCTGACGGCGCCCTCGACCAGGTGATGCACCGCCTCGGCCTTGCTGCGCCCGGTCGCCACCAGAATCAGATGCCGGGCCTCCATGATGGTTCCCAGCCCCTGGGTCATGCAGTGGGTGGGCACCGATCCGACGTCCCCACCGAAGAACCGGGCGTTGTCCACCCTGGTCTGACGGGTCAGCGTCTTGATCCGGGTGCGCGAGGCCAGCGACGAACCCGGCTCGTTGAACGCGATGTGGCCGTCGGTCCCGATCCCCAGGATCTGCAGGTCGATCCCGCCCGCGTCCCGGATCGCCGCCTCGTAGGCGACACAGGCGGCCGGGATATCGGTTGCCAGTCCGTCGGGTCCCTGCACCGCGCCCGCGGCGAAATCCACCCGGGAGACGAAGACGGTGTCGATGACGTTGCGGTACCGCTCGGGATGGTCGGCGGGCAGCCCGACGTACTCGTCGAGCGTGAAACCCTTCGACCGCCGGAACGAGATGTTGCCCGCGTCGTGGCGTTCGGCGAGTTCGTCGTAGATCGCCAGCGGCGAGGATCCGGTGGCCAGGCCGAGCACCGCGGCCGGGTTGCGGTCCAGCAGCGCGCCGATCGCATCGGCGGCGACCGAACCGGCCTGTTTGGCGTCGGCCAGGATGACGACTTCCATCTACTTGCTCGCGGTGAACAGCTCGGCACCCGAGGCGATATCGGCACCGTCGGTGACGGCCCGGGCGGCGACCACGTTGCCGGGTTCGCGTTCGTCCATGACCACCACCGGGACGATGGGGTTGAAGCCCTTGGCCTCGATCGCCGGGACGTCGTAGGTGATCACGGCCTGGCCCGCGGTGACGGTGTCACCCTGGCCGACATGGGTGGTGAAGCCCTCACCGTTCAGCTGCACGGTGTCGAGGCCGAGATGGACCAGTACGCCCACCTTGTCGGCGGTCATGATGACGTAGGCGTGCGGCATCAGCTTGATCAGCGTGCCGCTGACCGGGGCGACCGCGTCGATAACGCCGCGCGGCGGGTCGACGGCGGCGCCGTAGCCGACCATGCCCGCCGAGAACACCGGGTCGGGGACGTCCTGCAGGGCAACGGCGCGTCCCGCGACCGGTGCGAGAACCTGGGTCTGGCTCACCATCGTGACTCCTTTGCTCGTGCGCACCAACAATACGAGCCTGACCGCAAGACGGCCGCGAGTCCCCCGGTTCTCGTCTAAGCTTCCGCACAGCTTGAGCGGCGGGCCGCGCTGGGCGGCCAGAAGGGCGGAGGCAATGAGCGGTACGACGAAACCTGAAGGTGCACAAAGACAGTCAGGGCTTCGCGTACCCGGGTTCGCCCAGTTGCAACGGCTCGGCAAGAGCCTCATGTTGCCCATCGCGGTACTGCCCGCGGCGGGCATCCTGCTGCGGCTGGGGCAGCCGGACCTGCTGGGCCGGATCGAGGCCCCCGTCATCGGCCCGTTCTTCAAGGCGATGAGCGCGGCCGGGGACGCGCTGTTCACCAACCTGCCGCTGCTCTTCGCGGTGGGTGTGGCGATCGGCTTCGCCCGAAAGGCCGACGGTTCGACCGCCCTGGCCGCCGTGGTCGGCTACCTGGTGGTGCAGGCCGTGTTCAAGACCATGTCGCCGATCGTGTTGGCCGGCGAGGTCGACAAGGCGGGTGAACAGGCCCAGATCAACTACAGCGTGTTCGCCGGCATCGTGGTCGGGCTGATCACCGCCTGGCTGTTCGACCGCTACCACACCATCCAATTGCCCTCGTATCTCGGGTTCTTCGGGGGCAGACGATTCGTGCCGATCGCGGTATCGCTGGCCTGCCTGTTCATCGCCTTCGTGATGAGCTACTTCTACCCGATCTTCGACGCCGGGCTGACCGGGCTGGGCCGGTTCATCGGCGGGGCGGGCGCGTTGGGCGCGTTCGTCTACGGATTCACCAACCGGATGCTGATTCCGCTGGGCCTGCACCATATTCCGAACTCGTACGTGTGGTTCATCTACGGCGACTACCAGACTCCCGACGGCCAGGTGGTCACCGGAGAACTCACCCGTTTCGCGTCGGGTGATCCGACGGCGGGCATCCTCACCTCGGGTTTCTACCCGATCCTGATGTTCGGGCTGCCCGCCGCCGCCCTGGCAATGATCCATGTGGCCAACAAGAAACAACGCAAGGTCGCGGTCGGCATCCTGTCGGCGGCCGCGCTGACCGCGTTCCTCACCGGCGTCACCGAACCCCTCGAATTCGCGTTCATGTTCGTGGCATTCCCGCTCTACGTCATCCACGCGGTGCTGACCGGGCTGTCGCTGGCGATCGCCTACCTGCTCGACATCCACCTGGGTTTCTCGTTCTCCGCAGGCCTCATCGACCTGCTGCTCTACGGCACCGCACCGGCGGCCAAGAACATCCCGCTGCTGGTCGGGATGGGCGCGGTCTTCTTCGTCGTCTACTACCTGATGTTCCGGTTCGCGATCACCCGATGGAACATGCGGACCCCCGGCCGCGAACCGGAGTCGGAGTTCGAGGCCCAGGAGGCGGCCAACCTCGGCGAAGGCGGCGAATCGACCACCGCCGTCGCCGCCGGTGGCACCGGTGGTGGCACCGGGACCGACACCGTGGCCGCACCCGCACGCACCGACAGCAAGACCGAACAGATCATCGCCGCGTTCGGCGGCCGGGACAACCTGGTCAACGTCGACGCGTGCATCACCCGGCTGCGGATGGAGGTCGCCGACAAGGCCAAGGTGGATCAGGCCCGGCTCAAGAGCCTGGGCGCCGCCGGTGTCATCGAGGTCGGCAACAACGTTCAGGCGGTGTTCGGCACCGACTCCGAGGCCATCAAGAACTCGATCATCGAGAACCTGTAACGCGGGTCAAGCCGGCGTTTCGCTGGCCGGATTCTTGCCGGTTTGGTGACCGTCGCGCAGCAGCTGCTCGAACAGTGCCCGGTAGTGGACGAACGCCTCGCGCTGCGCCTCGGTGCCGATATCGCCCTGGTCCTGCGCGAGACGCAGGATGTGCGCGGCCCGGTAGTGCTCGACGACCTCGGGGTGATCGACCGAGATGTCGGCCGCGCGTTGTTCGAAATCGTCGACCGGATAACCACGTTCGCGCATCACGTCGGTGACCAGGCGATCCGCGTCGTTCACCGCTTTGGAGGGATCGTCGACGAAACCGACCTGCGTCGCGCCCCATTTCTCGGTGAACGTGGCCCGCGACTGAGCCGTCAACGCCGTGATGTCGAGCTTGCGGTGCTTGCGTTCGCGGGCCCGGAGTTCCTTCTCCGCGGCGCGTTGACCACCCTGCGTGTCGACGGCCCGTTCGTACTCCGCTCCGAACTGGCTCTTGAGCCGTTCGCTACGTTTCTGACGCATCATCGCCGCCGCCGCGATCAACGCCAGCACGACGATGACCACGACGACTAGGGCGATGACGGTCCAACTCCATGTCTGCATCTCCAGACCTCCTGCGCTGAGGAGTACCCGCCGGCTGTCTACAGAAACGTCAATTCCCGGTCCGCACGCGACCGCGTTGTCACCGACGCGGCCGCGGCGATCGCCAGCACCGCCACCACCAGGCAGAGCACGGTGTAGACGAGGCTGCCCACCGGGTCGCCGGCAGCCGTCACACCCGCCACCGCACCGAAATACGCCGGCAGCGCCGTCAGCCACAGGATGGTCATCACGACGAGGTACACCCCGGCGTAGGCCAGGATGACCGGGTTGGCGTGGCCGTCGGTGTCGGTGCCGCGCCGCATGCTCATCCACCGGCCGACGAGCACCGGGATCGCCACCGCCGTGAGGACGACGAGTTCGGTGGCGTAGATCAGGCCCCCGACGGTGGTGCTGCCCGAGAGCGCGACGCCGATGGTGGCCGGCAGCGGGAGCACCGCGGTGCCGATCGAGGCGAGGACGCCGACCACGATGGTGCGCCACAGCACCTGCGCGCCGGTGAAGGCGCGGCCCCCGTCGACCTGGCGCCCGACGAACAGCTGCACGCAGAATGCCAGCGACATCGGCCACAGCGCGGCGAACACCACGACGCTGGGCAACGGTACCGAGTCGAAGAACGGCTGATTCATCGGATGGTCCAGAGTCCATTCCCACCACCGCAACTGGGGTCCGAGGTGGTCGAAGATCTCGTAGAACGCGTGGTGGACGAACCCGACGCAGACCGCCCCGACCAGGGCGCCGTGCCGGCGGAACACCCCGAGCATCCGCACGATCTCGAACGCGACCGTGGCCATCATCGGGTAGATCGCCACGATGTAGAGCGGCAGTCTGCCCCACAGGAAGTCGACGGTGAACACGTTGTGGGCGAACATCGTGTCGACGTGGTCGCCGATCCCGAACGGCCCGGGAAAGTACAGCGGCGGTTCGATGATCAGCAGGTAGGCGATGGCCCCGAACCACAGCACGAGGTTGGTCGGGTCGTGGTGGCGGCGCAGCCGCACGATCGCGTACATCAGGGCCAGCACCGCGCCGGCGATCACGGTGACCTCCAGCACCGGCAGCGTCCAGTTCTCCAGACCGAACGGGTTGCGGAACTCGACGATCCCGCCGGCGGTGTCACACGAAAAGCCCAGGCGGGCAGCCAGATCTGCGAACGTCGGGGTGCACAGATCAGACATCGGCGGTGTCCGTCCGCCGCCCCGCCGTGTACCACCGGGTGACTTCGTAGCCCTGCTCGTAGCGGGCGAACCACTCGTCGGCCAGCACGGGCAGGTTCTCCCGTGCGGGGTCGTGGCCGGGGATCTGGCTGCGCACCACGCCGGCCATGGCGATCAGCTGCTCGCGGACCGGCAGGTGCCGGAACGCGTTCGCGAACGGCCCGTCGTCCGGTGCATCGACGAGCGGAAGTTTCTGCAGCAACGCCTTTTTCCGCGCCTGCATGCCGAACATCGACAGCGCGTCGATCTTGCGTTCGGCCAACGGGACATGCTTGTTGAAGCCCTCGCAGGTCAGCCTCATCACCGCCCACACATGTCTGAAGATCGAGGGCGCCACCCGCACCCGGTACCAGGGGTCGTCGACGACCGCGTCGTAGATGATCAACGCCGAGCTGCGGTGCTCGACCTCCTCGACGAAGTGCCACAGGAACAGCGATGCCACCCGGTCGTCGCCGGGGGCGAACAGGGTGTCGTCATGGTCGAGCATGAGTTTGAACACCGGGGTGAAGGTGGCCTCCAGATCGGCGGTGTAGGCCAGCCGGTATTTCAGCGGGGTGGTGGCGGTGAGGTCGTCGAACGCCGCCATCACCTCGTCGAGGGTCTCCTTGAGGGCGGGGTAGCTCTTGATCAACCCCTTCGCGTGCTGGCGATGGGCCATCGAGTGCTGGCCCTCCTGGCGCACGAATGCCTGGGCTTCCTCGGCGATTTCGGGATCGCCGATATGCGGCATGGCCTCGGGGATCATCTGGCCGATCATCTTCTCGAAGGCGATCGCCAGGAACGACACCGCATTAGCCATGCTGGAAAACGCGGGATTGGCCTCGTTCCACAGGAAGGGAACGGGATGCTCGGCGAACGCGAACCGCATCTTCCGCACGATCAGATCTGTCATCGGTGGCACCTCGGCTCGAAGTAATCATACAACTCCCGTGTCGCATGTATGATTACTTCATCTGGCCCCGATCGTCAACGACGGTGGCGATATCCTGCTGAGATGTCGGTGCGCAGAAATCCGGGCCGTGGCGCGTAGACGCGGGTGGAACGGGGATCCGCCCGGCAGCGACGAGGAAGCCGCCGAGCGCATCGTGGCGACGGCGGTCGCGCTGATCGCCGAGACCGGCACCGACGTCGGCATCGCCGACGTCGCGGCATCGCTGGGCGTCATCCGGCAGACCGTGTACCGCTACTTCCCGACGGCCGAGGCCCTCATGCACGCGGCCGCGATCGCCTCCGTCGACGCCTTCCTCGACCGGCTCACCGACACCGTGCGCGGCATCTCCGATCCCGCGGAGGCGATGGCCGAGGGCGTGCTCTACTCGCTGGAGGAGGTAGCGCGCACCCCCCATCTGGGCATCCTGCTGTCCGAACCGTACGTGGCCACGAACTCCGGCAACCTCGCCTCCGACGAGGCGCAGGCGATCGGCCTGCGGATGCTCAAACGCTTCGATGTCGACTGGGACAAATACGGCTATGACGAAGCGGCCCAGCATGGCCTCGTCGAGTTCACGCTGCGGACGATGATGTCGTTCTTCGTCGCGCCCAACGAACCGGGCCGCGGCCGCGACGAGTTGCGGCGCTTCCTCAAACGCTGGCTGGGTGGGGCGATCCTGGCCCAGCCCCGCGACGACTCGGTTTAGCCGGGCTGCTCCAGGTGGGCCAGGGCCTCGGCCACATCGTCGGTGACGTGGACCAGGCCGGCCAGCGGCACCGGCAGGAAGCCGTCGCGCTCCATCCGCTCAAGTTGCATGACCAGACCGTCGTAGAAGCCCGAAGTGTTCAGCAGCACCACGGGCTTGTCGTGCTGCCCTTGCTTGCGTAGCTCCAGAATGTCGGTGGCCTCGTCGAGGGTGCCGAGGCCACCCGCCATCACCACCAACGCATCCGAGCGGCCGAGCAGCAGCGCCTTGCGTTCGGCAAGATCCGCGGCGATCACCATCTCGTCGGCGTCGGCTCTGGCCCGATGCCGCAGAAACTCGACCGAGATGCCGACGAGCCGGCCGCCACTGTCGCGGACCCCGTCGGCGACGACCTTCATCAGGCCGGTGTCGGAGCCGCCCCACACCAGGGTGTGGCCGGCTTTGCCGAGCAGTTCGGCGAACTCGCGGGCCGGTTCGGTGTAGCGCTCGTCGAGATCGGCGGCGGAAAGGAAGACACAGATGTTCATATCGGGCGGCCTCGCTCAGATCTGGGCGAAGCAGGGATCCGCTTCGTCATTGGGGATCGAGGCGTCCCGGCTGGAGAACTGTCCGACCACCCCGGTATCGGTCACCTCGACGCTGTCGGCATGGATGCCGAGCGGATAGTTGTCGTTGAGCGTGATGGTGAGCCCGTCCAACGCGGACTGCACGGTGTCCTTCGAGAACGGGCCGGTGACATCGAGCACGCGCAGGCCCAGATCGCCGTCGGTCACCACCGGCTGCGCGGTGACCCGATTGTCTCCGGCGGCCTCCAGGATGAGGGTGCCCGCGGCGGGGTCGGTGCTCACCCCGGTGACCAGACTGCCCACCCCGGGCAGGTTGTCGGCCACGGTGTCCTTGATCCCGTCCGCCGTCCAGGACAGGGTGGCGTCCAGGGATCCGATCGTGCCCTTGGAATCCGCCGAATCCTGCAGCCGAATATCGGACAGGCTCACCTCGGCGGTCATCCCCTCGGCCGCCTGGACCCGGTGGCCCGCCGTCTCGACGGTGATGTTGGTGTAGTGGCCGGTGACGTGCTGCCACAGGAACGGCGGTTTGACCCCGAACGAGATGGTGGCACCGTCCTCGACCACGCACTGGGTGACCTCACCGAGGACGGTTCCGGCCCGGTGCCGCGCGTACAGCTCGGCGACCGCAAGCCCGCCGAACACCAGGGCCACGACGATGACGGCGATCAGGAGGATCAACCGCGGACTGCGGCCCCTGGCCTTGGGGCCGTCCGCCCCGTCGGCCGGCCGGGCAGGGGGCGGGGCCTGCGGCGGGGGTGGCGGCGCACCGCCGGGCCGCTCGGCCGCCGGCGGGCGGGGCCGGGCGATCTTCTCGGTGGCCATCGCGTCCGGCGGCTGCCGGCGTGCGTGGATCTGCTCGGTGGCCGCGGCATCGGGGGGCTGCCGGCGCGCCCGGATCTGCTCGGTCGGCGGTTCGGGTGCGGCCGGGCGCGGTAACCGCCGGGTGGCCGGGTCGGGCGGCGGAGTTCCCCTACCGCGCCAACCAGGTTGCCCGGGGCGTTGCGGCGGTGTCGGCATCTCCGCAATTCTGCCCCATCCGGCCGGGTGCCCGCCGTCGGCACGCCACGATCAGGGCAGCACGGTCTTCATGAGCATCACGTTGTACGCCGACCAGAGCGACAGGTTGTAGTACAGCTCCTTGCCCACCGACCACGGATGCAGCAGCGGCGCGTAGATGCCGCCCGGGTACTGCGCCGCGGGGACGAGCAGCTGCTCGGGGCCCCACGGGCCCTGCGGCGCCGCCGCGGTCCGCATCACCACATCGTTGGCCCCGTTGCAGTACAACACCAGGTACTGCTTGAGATAGGTGTTGTACTGCACCGACATCTCCCCCACCGGGCCGGGGATCACCGGCGTCGCGGCGGCGGGATCCCTTGGGATCCAGGCATTCCGGTCGGCATTCCAGTATTCGTAGCGGTTCAGGTCGGGCACCGCGCCCTGCGGCACCCGGGATACGAACGCCGAACCGCTGCGCCCCGACGGGGTCCCGAACGAGTACAGGTACGGATCGCCCGGACCCGGACGCAGGAACGCGCCCTGCTGGAAGTTCTCGTTCCCGGCCTGCGGTGTCCGGATGGTGCCCGGATAGACACCCCAGTTCTCGCCGTTGTCCGGGGACATCGCGATCGCCGAGAAGTTGGTCGACCACTGACCGTCGCTGTCCCAGTTCCTGATCGACATGAAGTTGAGGTACTGGGTCCGCCCCACCGCGATGCCCGCGGTCGGGATGACGCCCTTCTCGGTCGGCGCGCGCCTGATGCTGTTGATGATCTGCTTGGACAGGCCGGGAGCCCACAGCGGAGAGCCCGAATACCGGTTGTTCACAACACCGTTCGGCACGGCGATGGTCTTGGACAGGGATCCGTCCTGGGTGCGGAACAGCGTGTTGTAACGCCATTGCTGACCACGCACGCCGCAGTAGCCGTAGGTGTCACCGAACGCCATCAATACCTGACGGGAGTTGGGATCGCCGTTGTCCCACATGATTCCGAGATCGGTGCCGGTGATGGCGAAACGTTTGATGGTCTCGTTCGGGCTCTCGGGTCCGGTCACCCAGCCCACCAGCGTCGTCCCGGGGGGCGCCTGCGGCGCGGGCGGCGCCACGGCAGCGTTCGGCGCCGGCTGGGCCACATTCGGCGCGGGCTGGGTGTTCTGCGCCTGCGGCGGAGGCTGAGGCGCGGGGACCACGGCCGCCTCCTGACGCACCGGGGCCGATCGCGGGTTGAACGCGTTGATCAGCGCACGCGACAACTTTCCGATATTCGGAAGCGGCGCATCGTCATTTGCGCCGGCCGGGCGGTGCCCCCTCGGTGGGCCGCCGGGCAGGGCCGGCGTCGCACCGGTGTTCGCGGGGGGTTGGGCCGCCGCGGCCGCACCCGTGCACGGTTCGGCGTTCGCCCGGGGTGCCGCCTCGATCGAGACGCCCATCGTCACGATCAGTCCGACCGCGACCGATGCCGCCGATAGTGAGTTGATCCGACGACGTCGCGACATGTCACACCTTCCCGAAAGGGACGCCGCACCGACGTCAAAAGCTGGCCTATGTGACGATAGTGATTACTGGGGCGTTTGGGACGGGTGAGTCACGAATAGCGATAGATCTGTGACCGTGTCGCAACCGGGCCCCGGCGCGGCGAAAGCGCATACTTGCCGCCCGCCCGAAGCGGTGCCGGGACGACGTTGCCAGCCCGACGGTCCAACCTTTTTGACATCCGCATGAGCGAAGCCTGGTGGGCTCCCCGTTCCTTCGATAGCGTGACTCTCGGAGGACCAACCGGAAGGAGCAGTCACCATGGCCGACAAGGGTTCATTCGACCCGAAGAAGGGCGGCAAGTTCGAGCCGACCACCAAAGCCAAGCCGCCGCCACCGCCGCGACCGGGCCACAACAAGAAGTAACCGAGACCCGCGACAGTGTCCCCCAGCGTTTGCTGGGGGCATGACGGCTGCACCGGAAATCCCGTCGCGTTCTCGCCGGGCCGACAGCCGAGACTGCCCGCTTGCGAATTCGTCGAGTTCGCAAGCGGGCAGTTTCGTCACACCCGGCGACGCATCCGCTCCCACGGCCACGTCATCGCGGCCCACACCACAAGGACGATCGCGACCTCGGCCAGCAGATACACCGGCCAGGGCCCCAGCACATCCAACAGTGATGCGGTGGGCGGCTTGCCGTTGAGGTATCCGTAGTTGCTTCCCGCAATCATGTTGAACGCGAACGTGACTGCCGCCCAGGCCAGCGTCACGATGACGGCGAATCGGTAGTCGCGCCACCGCGGGCGCAACCCCCGCCCCCAGGTGAGGTACACGGCCGCCCATACGACGAGCACATGCAGCGCGAAGAACGTGACGAACAGGTGGTGGGGGAAGTCCGGCGCGCCCTCGTCCGGGGTGCCGACGTCGGGCGTAATCAGTGCCTGCGAGCTCAACACCAGACCCCAGTAATAGGTGAGCACCCGGGCCCAGTGCCGCTGCGACCACAACGCGTAGGCGGCCGTGAGTTCCGCGACGTCGCATAGCTGTAGCGGCACCGAGGTGTCGATATTCGGCTTGACGAGTTTGTAGATCAGCGCCGCACCGAAGACCACGACGATCAGAACCGCCATGACCCGGCCGAGCATCCGGGCCTGGGAATCGGTCAGCCCGCGCCCGATCCCGACCAGAAGTACGACGCCGATCGCGAACACCGCGAGCACCACCAGATGCGACGGGCCGTAGGCCACGAACTCGTGTTGCGCGGAGACCTGCTCGATCAACTCCCCATCACCTCACCGGCTGTCACGTCGTCAGCACCCGACCGGCGCCCTCCTGCCCTTCATCACACCGTCAGGGGGCCGTGGTGTCCATTTCGACACGGGGAATGTCGGTTTCAGCCGTCGAGGCCGCGCGGCCCGCATGTCGCCACCGGCGCCGAGCACCGGCAGACCAGCTGAACTCTCGTCAGCGAACCCGCTAGACCAGTCCGATCCCGGGGGACGGCGACGCGGTTGGGTAGGTCGTCGGACCGGTCCCGGGCGTCTGCGGCGCGTACCCCGGCGTCGACCCTGGTGGCTGCAGGCCGTATCCCGGAGACTCCGGCCCGTACCCCGGCGACGACCCCGGTGGCTGCAAGCCGTATCCCGGAGACTCCGGCCCGT
>NZ_JBSFPX010000081.1:0-29839 GCF_053588415.1 Mycobacterium sp. NPDC003449 | reverse complement strand
CCGATCAGCGGAACCCGGAAAAAGCCCTTGCGGGCCTCCTCGACGCCCTTGGCGATGGCGGCCGGAACTTCCTTGGCCTTGCCGTAGCCGACGCCGACCATGCCGTGGCCGTCACCGACGATGACCAGCGCGGTGAAACTGAACCGACGGCCGCCCTTGACGACCTTGGAAACCCGGTTGATCGACACCACGCGTTCGATGTAATTGCTCTTCTCGCCGCTGTCGCGGCCGCCGCGGCCGCCACGGTCGTCACGACGACCACGGCCACGATTCTCCGACGCCGGAGCGGCTCCTGCCTGCTCGGCCATCATGCAGTCCTCTCGTTGACAGTCATCAGAATTTCAGCCCAGCCTCACGCGCGGCGTCGGCCAGCGCAGCGATCCGGCCGCCGTAGCTGTAGCCGCCACGGTCGAACACCACGCTCTCGACCCCGGCTGCCTTGGCCCGCTCGGCGATCAGCTGACCGACACGGACGCTGTGCGCCTTCTTGTCGCCGTCGACGGCGCGCACATCGGGCTCGATCGAGCTGGCCGCGGCCACCGTGACGCCTTCCAGGTCGTTGATCAGCTGGACGTGGATGTGCCGTGCCGAACGGTTGACCACCAGACGCGGGGTGTCGGCGGTGCCGGAGACCTTCTTGCGCAGGCGTGCGTGACGACGCAGCCGTGCGTTGCGACGGGTCTCGGAGATGTTCTGGCCCACCGGCTTACGCTTTTCTGCAGTAGTAGCCATGGTTACTTACCTGTCTTTCCGACCTTGCGGCGGATCTGCTCACCCTCGTAGCGAATGCCCTTGCCCTTGTACGGGTCCGGGCGACGCAGACGACGGATGACCGCCGAGATCTGGCCGACCTTTTGCTTGTCGATGCCCGACACCGAGAACTTGGTGGGCGTCTCCACCGCGAAGGTGATGCCCTCGGGCGCCTCGATCAGCACCGGGTGGCTGTAGCCGAGCGCGAACTCCAGGTTGCTGCCCTTGGCCACCACGCGGTAACCGACCCCGAAGATCTCCATCTTGGTGGTGTAACCGTCGGTCACACCGGTCACCAGGTTGGCGATCAGGGTGCGCGACAGCCCGTGCAGGCTGCGGTTGCGCCGCTCGTCGTCGGGGCGGGCCACCACGATGGCGCCGTCGTCATCGCGCGAGACCGAGATCGGCTCGGCGACGTCGAGGACCAGCGTGCCCTTGGGGCCCTTGACCGAGACGTTCTGACCGTCGATGGTCACGTCCACGCCGGAGGGAACCGCCACCGGCTGCTTACCAATACGCGACATGTCTTCTACCCCCTCACCACACGTATGCGAGGACTTCGCCGCCCACGCCCTGTCGTGCTGCCTGGCGGTCGGTGAGCAGGCCCGAGGACGTGGAGATGATCGCCACGCCCAGGCCGCCGAGTACCCGCGGCAGATTGGTGGATTTCGCATACACGCGCAGACCGGGCTTGGACACCCGGCGCAGGCCTGCGATGCTGCGCTCGCGGCTCGGGCCGTACTTGAGCTGCACGGTGAGCGCCTTACCGACCCGGGCATCTTCGGTCCGGTAGTCGGTGATGTAGCCCTCTTTCTTGAGGATCTCGGCGATGTTGGCCTTGATCTTCGAGTGAGGCAGGGTCACCTCGTCGTGGTACGCCGAGTTGGCGTTGCGCAGACGTGTCAGAAAGTCTGCGATCGGATCCGTCATTGTCATGACAGCGTCAATCAACCTCTCTCGCGGCGGTTCCCATGCAGCACACGCGTGCCGGTCCCATCTCTCGATGGCGGAGCACGTCGTATCGTGGGCCTACTACGAAGCATTTTCCTGACCGGCGATTGCCGGTCAGGGGCCGCACGTCAGCAGTGACACCCGAGGGCGGCACATACCGACTCACCTGAGCCGATAGCCACAGGCAACCGGTCCAGTGTAGACAACTGGCAGCTCAGAGCCAAATCGCCGGATTGAGGCCAACGCGGGCGCGACCCGCGCGCCGGCAGAGACCAGAAATCGGCAGCACCCCGCGAGAGCGTGCGCTCCCACGGGGTGCTGCCGATCAGTCGCTTGTTACCAGCTGGACTTCTGCACACCGGGCAGTTCGCCGGCGTGCGCCATCTCGCGCAGGCAGATGCGGCACAGCCCGAACTTGCGGTACACCGAGTGCGGACGGCCGCACTTGTTGCAGCGCGTGTACGCGCGGACCGCGAACTTGGGCTTCTTGTTGGACTTGTGGATGAGCGCCTTCTTCGCCATGCTCAGTTCTCCTTGAAGGGGAAGCCCAGCGCGCGCAGCAGCGCACGGCCTTCGTCGTCGGTCGTCGCCGAGGTGACGACGGTGATGTCCATACCGCGGGGCCGGTCGATGGAGTCCACGTCGATCTCGTGGAACATCGACTGCTCGTTCAGCCCGAACGTGTAGTTGCCGGTGCCGTCGAACTGCTTGGCCGACAGACCGCGGAAGTCGCGGATACGGGGCAGTGCGATGGAGATGAGCCGGTCCAGGAACTCCCACATCCGGTCACCGCGCAGCGTGACGCGGGCGCCGATGGGCATGCCCTCACGCAGCTTGAACTGGGCGATGGACTTGCGGGCCTTGCGGATCTCCGGCTTCTGACCGGTGATCAGCGCCAGGTCGTTGACCGCGCCGTTGATCAGCTTGGCGTCTCGGGCGGCGTCACCGACACCCATGTTGACGACGACCTTGACCACGCCGGGGATCTGCATGACGTTGCCGTACTCGAACTGCTTCTGCAGCGCGTCGCGGATTTCCTCGCGGTAGCGCGCCTTCAGCCGAGGCTGGGTCTTCTCTACTGTGGTCATCTCAGATGTCCTTGCCATTGCGCTTGGAGACACGGACCTTCTTGCCGCTCTCCTCATCGACGCGGTAGCCGATGCGGGTCGGGTTGCCGTCGGAATCGACCACCATGACGTTCGAGACGTGGATGGCGGCCTCCTGGGTGACGATGCCACCCGACGACGCGCCACGCTCGTTCTGCGAGACGGCGGTGTGCTTCTTGATCCGGTTCACACCTTCGACCAGCACCTTGTTGCGCTCCGGGTAGGCCGCGATGACCTTGCCCTTGGCGCCCTTGTCCTTACCGGAGACCACCAGCACGGTGTCACCCTTGTGCACCTTCATTTACAGCACCTCCGGGGCCAGCGAGACGATCTTCATGAAGCGCTTCTCGCGCAGCTCACGACCGACCGGCCCGAAGATGCGGGTACCGCGCGGGTCGTTGTCGGGCTTGATGATGACGGCGGCGTTCTCGTCGAACTTGATGTAGCTGCCGTCGGCCCGGCGGCGCTCCTTGACGGTGCGCACCACGACGGCCTTGACGACATCGCCGCGCTTGACGTTGCCGCCGGGGATGGCGTCCTTGACGGTTGCGACGATGACATCACCGATGCCCGCGTAGCGTCGCGACGAGCCACCGAGTACGCGGATGCACAAGATCTCCTTGGCGCCCGTGTTGTCGGCGACCTTCAACCGCGATTCCTGCTGAATCACTCGATCTCCTGACCTGGGTTTTCTATGCACGCCAGATTCCGACCTGGTCGTGCGCGGTCTTGTCCCCTATGGGCACGCGAGGCTGACCGGAACAGCTGTCAGCCAGGGTCTACCCAAGGCAACCCATACATAGTAGGTGAGCACCGGCAATGCACCAAATTGCCGCCGCTCACGCCCCCGATTCGCCGAGCCTGCGCTGAGATCGTGATTCTGCCCCCGATGACGATCTCCACGCAGGCTCGATGTCAGACCGTCGCGAGCGGGCCCGGCCGCGCGAGGTGGTGTGCTGTCCGGTCCTGGTAGGCAGCGGCGACGGTGAGCACGGTCGACACATCCCGGCCGGCGATCTGCAGCCCCACCGGCAGCCCCGCCGAATCTGTACCGCACGGCACCGTGACGGCGGCCAGGCCGCACCAGCTGAACGGCCCGCACAGCCGCATCAGGGTCTCGATGATGCTCGCGCGCCCCTGTGCCCGCGGATCAAACTCACAGTCGGCCACCCGGGGCGCACCGATCGGGGTGGTCGGCAGGACGAGGACGTCGACGTCGGCCAGCGCGGTCTGCAGCCCGCGGGCGAGCCGCTCCAGATCGTCGACCGCGGCAGCACGCGCCGCCGGCGTGATGCGCTCGGCCTGGCTCAGGTAGCTCGCCACCTCCTCGCTGTAGTCGGCCCGGCGCTGCGGATAGAACCCCGCCCGGCGGTGTACCTCCAGGAAGTCCGTCAGCACGTAGACCGCGCGGGCGGCGCTCCACGATCGGAACGGCGGCACGTCGACGGATCGGACGTTCGCGCCGGTCGCCGCCAATTCCTCGACGGCCCCGGCGACGCTTTCCTCCACCCCCGGTGTCAGCTCGCCGAGTTCGGCGCGCCCGACGGTGCCGATGCGCATGCCGTCCACCGTGGTGGACTCCGGCCCGGCGCGGCCCGAGAGGACTTCGAACAACAGCTTCAGATCGAGCGCGTCGCGGGCGATGGGTCCGCAGGTGTCCAACCGGGGTGAGAACTCGAGTACGCCGCCGGTGGGCACGTCGCCGCGGGCCGGACGCAATCCGGACACCCCGCACAGGGCCGCTGGGACGCGGATGGATCCACCGGTGTCGCTGCCGATCGCGGCGAGACACTGTCCGGAGGCGACGGCCACCGCCGAACCGCCGCTCGAACCGCCCGGTATCCGCTCCGGATCCCACGGGTTGCGGCTCGGCGGTGTGGTGACGCCGTGGGCGAACTCGTGGGTGCGGGTCTTGCCGAGGATGAGCGCACCGGCGGCGCGCAGCCGTCGGACCACCGGAGCGTCGACGGTCACAGGGGCCGGATCGGTGACTCGCGAGCCACCGCGGGTCGGCATTCCGGCCACGTCGATCACATCCTTGACCGCCACCGGGACGCCGTGCAACGGGCCCAGGAACCGGCCCGCGGCGGCCTCCCGGGTCAGCGTCGAGGCGTCCTCGCGGGCCCGCTCCTCGTCGAATGCGACGAATGCCCGAAGGTGCGGATCCACCTGCCGCATCCGGTCAATCGACAGTTCCAGCAGATCCACCGGTGTCAGCCGGCCGTCACGGATCCGCCGCGCGGCCGAGCGGACCCCGGTGGGCATATCGGTCGTCGGTCGGGGGCTCATTCCCGGGGACCGTCCAGCGAGAAGTGGACACTCTTTACCTCGGTGAACTGTTCGATGCCCTCGATCCCACGGGTACGTCCGAGACCCGAGGCCTTGAACCCTCCGCTCGGCATCTCCGGCGCGGACCTGTTGTAGCCGTTGACCCAGACCGTGCCCGCCGCGACCGCGGACGCCACGCGCCAGGCCCGACCGACGTCGGCCGTCCACACCGCACCCACCAGGCCGAACGGCGTCGCGTTGGCGGCTGCCACCGCATCGTCCTCGTGACCGAAGGGTTCGATCGTGACCACCGGTCCGAAGACATCCTGTTGTACGACAGGTGAATTCATGTCGACGTCGGTGACGACGGCCGGTGCGACGAACCCTCCCGGCAGCCCGTCGGGGTGCAGCTCTTCTCCCCCGACCAGAACGGTGGAATCACGCCGGACTCCGTCGAGCACCTGCAGCACCCGCCGGGCATGGCCCTGCGAGATCAGCGGACCGACGTCGGTCTCCTCCGACCGCGGGTCGCCCACCCGCAACGCACCGGCACCCTGGACCAACCGCGCGGTCACCCGCTCGACAACCTTGGTATCCACCAGCACCCGGGTGCACGCCATGCACATCTGGCCCGCGGTGATGAACGCCGAGGAAAGAATCGCATCGCAGGCCCGGTCGATGTCACTGTCGCCGAACACGATCGCCACGCCTTTACCGCCGAGCTCCAGCAACGGGCGGGTCAAATTCTCCGCCGCGGTCCTCATGATGCGCCTACCGACATCGGTGGACCCGGTGAACGACACCGCTCGCACCATCGGGTGCCGCACCAGTGCATCACCCACCGCCGCATCGCCGATGACCACCCGCACAACGTCTTCCGGCACGCCGGCGCGGTAACCGAGTTCCACGGCGCGCCGAGTCACCAACGCCGTCTGCGGCGAGGGTTTGATCACCGCGGTGACCCCGGCCGCCAGCGCCGGGGACAGATCGCGCAGAAGCAGCAGCACGGGCCAGTTCCACGGAACGATGAAGGCCGACGGACCGACCGGCTCGCGGACGACGTGCAGCATGTTGCCGTCCGCCAGGCTCCCGGCGTGCCCGCCGATGTGCCGGCACAGCCCGGCGTTGTAGCGCAGCGCCTCGGCGGCGCCGAGCACTTCGGTCCGCGCCTCACCCACCGGTTTCCCGGTTTGCGCCACCAGGTCCCGGACCAGTTCCTCGGCGTGGTCGACGAGGTTCTGCGCCCACCGCAGCATCACGGTGCCGCGCCTGCGGTGATCGGTGGCCCAGCCGGGGAGCGCCGTCCGCACCGCGGCGACCGCCTGGTCGAGTGCGCGCGGAGTGGTCGCGGGAATGTGGCCGAGCGGTGCGAGCAGCGTGGGATCCACTGGCGCCGCGTCCTCTTCGCTGCCCCACACCGCGGGCTCGACCGGTTCGGCCAGCACGGTGGTCATGCGAACACCTGGCCGCCGTCGACCAGAATGGTCTGACCTGTGACGAAACCGCTTGCCCGGCCCGCGAGCCACAGCACGGCACCGACCAGATCTTCCGGGGTCATCTCCCGGGCCAGTGCACGGGTTTGAGCGGAGCGCGCAGCATAGCCGTCCGGGTTGATCGCCTCGGTGGCAGAGTCGGACACCAGGCCCGGTGCCACACCATTTACCCGAATGTTGTGTTTTCCCAGCTCTTTTGCCGCTGCGCGGGTCAACCCGTCCACCGCGGCCTTCGATGCGACGTAGTGTGCGAAACCCGGGACGCCCGCCCTGGCCACGGTGGAGCTGATGTTGACCACCCGGCCCCCGCCCCGCTCGACGAACGCCGGCACGGCCGACTTGATGGCCTGCCAGGTGCCGCGGACGTTGACGCGCAGCACCGTGTCCCAGTCGTCGGTGCTGAGTTCTCCGAGCGGTCGTTTCGGCCCGAGCCCCCGGTAGACGGCGGCGTTGTTGACCAACGCGTCGAGTCCACCGAATCGGTCGACCGCCAATGCGACGATGTCGGCGAGGTCAGCGTCGGACGTCACGTCACCGGCCCGGAAAATGGCTTTGCCCGGGCCAATTTCGGTAGCCCGTTGGGCGAGGTCCTGGCCCGTGCCCTCGGCCGCTGCGACGTCGGTCGCGACGACATCCGCGCCCGCCGCCACCAGGGCGCACACATACTCGGTGCCGATGTCACCAGCGGCGCCGGTGACGATCACGACATCTCCGGTCAGGTCGACGGATGGTTTGACGATGGTCATCGATCGGTTTCCTTTCCACTGCAATGGTTCAGTCTTGTTATTCACCAAATAAGCCCTGCAACAACGACACTCAGTATCAATCCAGCCACGACCGGGACGAACAGGCGGCGCACCAGCGTGGCGACGGGGACTCCGGTGAAGCCGGCGACGGCGACGAGCGAGGACCAGATGATCAGAGTTCCGCCGCCGGTCCAGCCGGCAGCGTTCTGGGCGATGGCGGCCAAAGTGGCGGTGGTTTCGGGGCTGGACGAATGGGCAAGCGCATCAGCCAGCCCACCGGTGAAGGGCAGACCGGTCCAGCCCGACCCGTCCAGACCGATCATCATGCCCGCCACCAACATGGCGAACATGATCAGCACCTGATTGTCGGGGATGAGACGCTCTCCGCTGAGGATGATGTCGAAGAGGATCGAGGGCGGGGTGGCGTCCTCGGGCAGCAGCATGATCTTGCCGGCGAAATCGGCGATTCCGATGAGGACGAAGCCGGCGACCGGAATCACCGCGCCCATGGCCCGGAAAGCGAACACCAGTCCGTCGACGAAATGATCGCCGACATGTTCGAGACGGCCTTTGCCGCCGGTCGTGAGCGCCAAGACCAGCGTGAGGATCAGGGCAAGCCCGCCGACGAGCGCGGCGCCATTGCCGCTTTCCGGTGCCGGTACCCAGCTGGTGAACTTGCCCACCAGCATGTAGGCGACCAGTGCCCCGAAGGCGATCGGGACGACGATCGCGAACAGCCGGGTCGGAAACCCGTCCTGCGCATCGTCGGCCTTCTCGTCGGCCGGCTCGTCAGCAAGGGTGTCCGGCCCGTCCGCCGGGCCCGTCGCCTGCGGCCTGACCTTGGTTGCCAGCGCCTGACCGCCCCCGGCCGGAATCGTTCCGACCGCCGCGACCGACTCGACGGCCCCGCCGGAGGCGACGGTGGTCCGCCGATTGACCACGCCGCGCCGGATCCGCTGCAGTCCGCCGACCCGAACGTGCAGCACAAAGGTCAGGGTGACGGCGACCGCGCCTACCACCCAGCTCAGAACGAGGGCACGATTGGCGATCAGATCGGCCGAAACACCTGCACCGCTGGCCGAAAGGCCCGGAGCAACTCCGATCACGTAGTCGGACGCGAGCGCCATACCCTGGCCTGCGATCGCGATCGCCATGGCCGCCGCCAACGGCGAGAGGCCGGCCCGAATGGCGGCAGGCAGCAGGAACGGCGCAATCAGTGCCAGTGCGGGCGTCGGCCAGAACACCATCGACAGCAGGTAAGTGACACCGAACAAGACGAAGTAGGACACCATGCCGTTCTTCATCAACCGGGCGATGGGAGCGACCATCCGCTGTTCGGCGCCAATGGTTTTCATCGCACCGACCATCGCCATCACCGCGGCCAGCACCAGGAAGATGTTCAGGAATTCGGTCGTCGCGACGGCGCTGGCGCTGAACACGCTGCCGATGCCCTGTACGAAGTCGCCCGTGTAGACCCATGCCGTCGCGAACGTCGCGATGATGGCGGGAACCAAAACACCCTTGCGGGCGATCATGAAACCGATCAGCGAGAGCACGCCGATCAGGTAGACCCAATGTGCGGCGGAAAGGTGCATGTTATCTCCGGTTGGCTTCGGTACGCCGGCACGGACTGAATGACGGCTACGGTCGAGACGGTGGCTGTTCGGTCACGAAAGCGCAGAACCGGGCGGCTCTGTGATCGGGATTACACTAGAAAATTAGAGACTGGCCCGACCAAAGGCAAAGGACACAGTGTCCTGGTGGGCAAGCGGTCGCTGTGCACCGTGCACGCCTCAATGTGCCTGCTGGGCAGGCGGTCACAGCGCGACGCCGGACCCGGGCCGCGGATCGGTGCACGGGTCAGTCGACACCGAGCGCGATCCCCTCCTGACGGGGATCGGCGGCACCGCTGAGCACTCCGCGTCGGTCGCGGCGGATCACCTGCGCGCTGCCGCCGGCACCCCAGGACGGCTGTTCGACGACCCGGTGGCCCCCGGCCCGCAGCTGGGCCAGGACCGGCTCGGGGATCCTGCCCTCAACCCGCAGTTCGGCGGGTTCGCCGACCACTTCGGCGTCCGATCCGGGGAACACGGTGAACCGGGGTGCGGCCACGGCACCGGCCGGGTCGAGCCCGTGGTCGAACAGGTGGGAGATCAGTTGCATATTCCACTGCACCTGCCCGTCCCCGCCGGGGATGCTGCCGAGGGCGAGCAACTCGCCGTCGTCCCCCGTGGCGATCCACGCGTTGAGGGTGTGCAGGGGTTTGCGCCGGGGGGCGACCTCGTTGGGATGCCCGGGAATCAGGTAGGCGCCGCGGCCGAGCCGGTTGTTGAGCACCACGCCGGTGCCCGGCACGGTCAGCGCCGCACCGAAGGTGAATCCGAGCGAGTGGATGAACGTCACCGCCCGCCCCTCATTGTCGACGGCGACCGTGCAGGTGGTGTCGCCCCCGGCGACGGTGAACGCCGACCGATCCTCGCTCGCCGCCGCCAATTCGGCTCGTTGTCGTTCTATCCGGTTGCGATCCAACACATCCCGTGGTCCGGAGGTATCGCTTCCGCACAGTGTGAACCGGTCCTGGAACGCCAGCCGCGCGGCCCTGGCCATCCGGTCGATGGCCGCGGCCCCCAGCCACGGCTCGGATCCGACCGCACCGTCGCACAGGGCCGCCTGGTGCAGCACCATCCAGCCGGGCGTCGGCACCGGGGTCTGGTGGATGGTGGCGCCGCGGTAGCGGCCGGTGATCGCGGGTTCGGGTTCGACCGCGGCGCCGGCCGCCCATTCGTCGCCGCTGAACGGCGCACCCGCCTGGCGCAGCGTCGACACGGCACGTTCGGCGAGTTCGCCGGTGTAGAAGTCGCCCGGGTCGCGGGCCAGCCGCCGGATGGTGCGGGCCAGGTCCGGCTGACCGAGCCGGTCCCCGAGCCGGGCCGGCTCCCCGGACCGCCCGTACACCGCCATGAGACCCGGATCGGCGCGGATCGCCGTGAGTGTCTCCCTGAGGTCGGCGGCGGTCTTGGCCGAGCACGCCAGCCCGGTATCGGCGAGCCGCGCCGCGGGTTCCCACAGTTCGCCGAGCGGGCGGGTCGCGCCCCGCGAATGCAATGCCGCAAGCGCGGCGGGCGCCCCCGGCACCGCGACCGCGAGCGCCCCGTGCAGCGGGATCGTGGACAGGCCCCGCTCGCGGTAGAACTGTCCGGTGCCGCCGTCCGGCCCGAACCCGGATCCGTTGACTGTCCACACCCGGCCGTCGGGTTCGCGGACCACCGCGAAGGCGTCACCGCCGATGCCGCACTGCCCCGGCAGGACCAACCAGGTGGTGGCCGCCATGGCGAGCGTGGCGTCGATCGCGTTCCCGCCGTCGGCAAGCACCCTGGCGCCGGCGAAGCTGGCGGCCGGATGACTCGAGCTGACCATGCCGCCCGTCGACAGGGCCGACGGGCGCTGCGGGTGGTCCATCACGCTCCCTTGCGTCGGCGCCGCGGGCCGACCGGCATCTCCCCCGGTTCGACCCCGACGAAGATCTCACCGTCACGTTCCTGCACAGGGTAGGTCTTGATGGCCACGGTCGCGGGCGGACAGATCGGTTCACCGGTCTCCAGGTCGAATGCGCTGCCATGGCAGGAACATCCGATGCCGTCGTCGACCAGCCTCCCCGAGGACAGCATGCAGTCCAGATGCGTGCAGTAGTTGGAGGTCGCGTAGGCCTTGCCGTTCAGGCGGGCCACCGCGAACTCGTGCTCGCCGGCGAAGAAGCGCCGCACCATGCCTTCCGGTACCTGGCCCGAGCGGGCGACTCGCTGGAATTCCATTGCAGCTCCTGGTTAAACGGCCGGGGTGAGGTAGACGGTCTTCTCGAGCGTGTAGAACTCCATCAGCGTGGCACCCGCCTGTTCCTTGTAGGTCTGGGTGCTCGACGCCTTGTAGCCGCCGAACGGGGCGTTCATCGCCATGCCCGTGGTGGGCTGGTTGATCTTCACCAGCCCGGTCCTCGACCGGTGGGCGAATCGGGTTGCGGCGGCGAGGTTCGAGGTGACGATCGACGCGCTGAGCCCGTACTCGGTGGCGTTGGCCAGTTCGACGGCCTCGTCGAGGCCGGCCGCCCGCTGGAAGGCGATCAGCGGACCGAACACCTCCTCGGCCACGATGCGCATGCTCGGCAGCGCATCGGCGAACACCGCGGGGCGGACGAAGTAGCCGCCATGGCCGAGAGTGGTGCCGCCGCAGCGCAGGGTTGCGCCTTCGGTGATGCCGGTCTGCACGTAGTGCAGGAACTTGTCAAGTTGGGCGGCGCTGGCCAGCGGCCCCATGCCGACCCCCGGCTCGTCGCCGGGCCCGACCCGCAGCGCCTCGGCCTTCGCCACCACCCGGTCCAGCAGCGCATCGTGGACCGCGTCGACGGCAATGACCCGGCTGGTTCCGGTGCAGGCCTGGCCGCTGAGCCCGAACGCGCCCTTGACGATGAGCGCCGCGGCGCCGTCGAGGTCGGCGTCCTCGGCGACCACCACCGGGTTCTTACCGCCCATCTCCAACTGCACGCGCCGCTGCGGGCCGACCTGCCGGTGGATCTCGCGGCCCACCGCCGTCGAACCGGTGAACGTCACCGCCGCCACCCGCGGCTCGGCCGCGACCGCCGCGCCCGCCGCACCGTCGCCCTGTACCAGCGCGATGGCGGCCGGCGGCAGCCCGCCGTCCAACAGCGCCTCGACCAGGCGCTGGCCCATCAGCGGGGTGATCTCGGAGGGCTTGAACAGCACCGGGTTACCGGCCGCGAGGGCCGGCCCGATCTTGCGCGACGGGATGTTGAACGGGAAGTTCCACGGGGTGATCGCGCCGACGATGCCCACCGGTTCCCGCATGGTGTAGACGAGGCCGTCACCGGCGGCGGGATAGGTGGTCCCGGTGGCGCGGGTGGCCTCGCCGGCGTAGAAGCGCAGGTTGGCCGGAGTCCGGCTGACCTCCATGGTGGCCTCGGCGGTGGTCTTGCCCTCCTCGGCGACCAGCTCGGCGATCAACGTCGCGGTGCGTGACTCCAGTTGCGCGGCCGCTGATTCCAGAATCGCGGCGCGCCGCTCGGGCGGTGTCGCCGCCCATTCCGGCGCCGCCTTCTCCAGCGCGTCCACCGCGGCGGCGACGTCGGTCCCGTCGGATGCCGGGAAGGTGCCGATCACCTGATCCGGATCGGCCGGGTTGCGCCGGGTGAAGGTCCGGCCCGATGCGGACGGAACCCACTGCCCGTCAATGAAATTGGCTCCATCATGGAGACTCACTGCGCCACCTCCTCGGCGTCCAACAGTTCGGTCAGGTCGGCGTCCCGGTCTTCGAGCACGGCCGGATCGACTCGGCGGCCGAGCAGTTCCCGGCCCACCATCACGTCTTCGCCACGGTCGACGGTGAACACCCCGCGCAGGGTGTCGCCGTCGAGGTAGAAGGCGGTGAATTCGTGGTCGTCGGTATCGCCGCGGATGACCACCTCGGTGGTCGCGGCGCCGAGAAACTGGATGTTGTGGTCGTACTGATCGGACCAGAACCATGGCGCGTCATCGTTGACGGCTTCGCGGCCCAGCATGGCGTTGGCCACCGCGGCCCCCTGTTTGTTGGCGTTGTCGAAATGTTCGACCCGGACGTGCCGCCCGGCCCGCTCCGAGAAGCGGCGCGCGACATCGCCTGCGGCATAGACGTTCGGTATCGGCGTACGGCCCTGCGCGTCCACCACGATGCCGTCCTCGATGCTCAGACCGGAGGCCGCGGCCACCGCCGTGTTGGGATCGATGCCGACGCCGATCACCACCGCATCGGCTTCCAGCGTCCGCCCACCCCGACAGGCGATGACGACGCCGGCCGAGGTGGTACGCAACCCCTCGACGCCGACGCCGGTGCGCAGGTCGATGCCGCGGGCGCGGTGGATGCGGGCCACCTCGGCCCCCATCCGCGGTCCGAGAATGCCGGCCAGCGGTACCTCCGCGGCCTCCAGGACGGTCACGTCGACCCCGAGACCGCGTGCGGTGGCGGCGATTTCCAGTCCGATGAAGCCCGCGCCGATGACCGCGAGCCGACGCCCGGGAGTCAGCGAGGGCCGCAGCCGCCCGGCGTCGTCGACGGTGCGCAGATAGTGCACCAGTTCGGGCCGCGGCCCGGGTACCGGCAGCGTGCGGGGTCGCCCACCGGTGGCGAACAACACCGCGTCCGCACCGATGGGCCGGTGCCCGGCGAGTTCGACGGTGCGGGTAGCCGGATCGACCCGGCTCACCTCGACCCCGGTGACGATCTCGACATCGTTGTCCGCCCGCCAGGTCTCGGGCAGGATCTGCAGCGCATCGAAGGTGTCGGTGCCGGCCAGGAATTCCTTCGACAACGGCGGACGCTGGTAGGGCGCATGCGGTTCGTCGCCGACCAGGACGATGCGGCCGTCGAAACCACGCCGGCGCAACGTGCGGGCGGCCACCGCGGCGGCTTGTCCCGCTCCGACGGTCACGAACGTTCGACGGCTCATGCCTTGGCGTCCTCTCTGGTTGATCCGGCGGTCACGGAGTTCATCCGCGCCGAAAGGTCGATGTAGACGGTGCCGTCCTCGACCCGCACCGGGTAGGTGGGCTGACAGCGGTCCTGGCTCTCCTCATATCCGGTTTCCAGGTCGAACTGCCATTGGTGACCGGGACAGATCACCTTGCCGTGCAACAAAGTTCCCTTCACCAGAGAGCGGTCCTGGTGAACACAGCTGTCGGCGAAGGCATATACCCGCCCCGCCGCCTCGAACAGGGCGATGGCCAGACCGTCGATCTCGACGCGCAGCTTGCGGCGACGGCCAAGATCCTTGGTACTCGCCACCGCGATCCACTCCGCGGTCATAGCGCAACCTTTCTGCCGAGGCGGCGGGTCCGGGTGATCAGACCGCTGCCGATTCCAGATCCGGCGCGACGTAGTAGTCGTAGAGGCCCTTGGTGTAGGAGAACCGCATCTCGGCACCCCACCGCACCAACTGCAGGCACCGCTGCTGCAGCTGCGGGGTGTCGGCGTGGTCAAGCACGATCTGGTAGCCGCGCTCGCCGTGCACCACATCGGAGGTGATGTGCAGATCGAAGAATTCGATCTCGTCCTCGCTGAATCCGTACACCTCGCGCAGCGGCACGATCTGCTTGGTGTAGATGCTGGGCACCTGGGATTCCAGCCCGACCACCAGCGCCGCTGTGGCCACCACGAAGTGTTCGCGCGCGGACACCGCGTAGCACCAGGCCTGCAGACCGCGGGTGATCGCGTTCATGTTCGACGGATCCTCGATCCGCTCGCGCGTCGTCCCGCACGCTTCGCCGAATTTGATCAGCAGGTCGGTGTGCCGGATATCGGCCAGCTCCTCCTCGTACATGTTCTGCAGCGTGAAATCTTTTGCGCCGGTGAACTCGTCGGGAGTGTTGGAGTAGATGTTGGCCAGATAGTCGGCGAACGGCCCGACGTAGTGGTAGTGATTCTCGGCCCACCGGGCGAAGTGGTCCTTGCGCAGCTTGCCGTCCGCCCACGCCTTGGAGAACGACGCGTTCTTGGCTTCCCGGCCCTTGATGGCGTTCTCGAGTTCGGCGCGAAACTCGTCGCGCCCGAGCAGCTGGGTCATCGATCAATCCTTTCGTGAAAACACTTGGGTACCAGGAAGATTAACCAGCGTTCCGGGGCGGCTGCCATGGTCATAATCACCGGCGATCACACCCCTGGCGGGTCATGGTGCACAGCAGGTCACGCGCGAGCGACCGATGCGGTCAGCGCTTCGAACTCCGCCAGCATCGCCGCGCCCACGGCCTTGTCCTGTTCGCCGTTTCCCCCGCTGATCCCGACACCGCCGACGATCTGGCCGTCGAACACCAGCGGAAACCCGCCCACGAAGATCGCGAACTTACCGGGCAGCATGTGGCTGATGCCGAAGGCCTCGTTTCCGGGCAGCGCCGGACCGTTCGGCGGTTCGTTGAACAAGTGGGTGGCGCGTTCATGACCCGCGGCGGTGAACGCCTTCGCGATGGCGATGTCCACGCCGGTGAGCCGGCCTCCCGGCAACCGGTGCAGCGCAACGACGTTGCCACCGTCGTCACATACACACAGTGTCTGCTTGACGCCGATTTCCTCGGCTTTCGCCCGGCCCGCGGCCAACAGCGGCAACGCGTCGTCGAGGGTGATGCGGTGAATTCGATGCATTGGCTCTTTCGCTCTCTCGCGGCAGTCATGTCGGCTGACACCGGCATGTCTATCAATGCGAGCGCCCGGAACGGGATGGTCAATATGACCTGAATCAGTACCCGATATCGGTTAAGTTGCACATGGTGTCTGTGCCGGCACGTCCGGTAATCGATACACAACGCACACAAGAGCACGGGGTCTGACATGACGGAACCACCGACCGACAGCGGGCGCATGACGGTGCAGGGCCTGCTCGACGAGGAACTCATGGAAGGCGCCAGGATCATCGCGGGCGGCGACCGGCTCGACGTCGAGCTGAGCTGGGTGTTGCCGCTCAACGAAGTTCTGGCCCAACACGACCCGCTCGACGCGGTGGCGGTGTACGCCCGGCCGGGGTCGTTGGCGGCGAAGGGAGCCGCACTGTCGGCGCTGACGGCCAGGGGCGCGACCACCCTGCTGGTGGACGGTGTCCTGCCGGCCGATCTGGGCCGGCTGCCCGACGGGCTGGTCGTCATCGAGCTGGGCATACCGGTCGGCTTCACCGCGCTCAACCGGCTCCTGGCCGAGCGCGCGCTCAGCCAGGAGGTGCACGTCATGCGGTACTCGACGCATGTGCACGCCTCGCTGGCCGGGCTGTTCCACCGCGGCGCCGGGCTGCAGATCCTGGTCCGCGAGGTGTCCAACCTGGCCCGCACCCCGGCGGTCGCGCTGGACTCCCGCGGACAGGTGGTGGCCTATAACGGGTTGACACCGGAAACTCTTGCACCACTGTCCGATTCGGTGAGGGATATGCTCGCCGCCGATGTGCCCGCCGCCGAGCGCCGCGCGGACGGGCACGACACCCGGGTACAGCCGGTCAGCGGCCTGCACGAGAGCATCTGGACCTGTGTCGCGAGCGCGATCCGGCTGGGCAAGTCATTCGAAGGCTGGGTCGTGGTCCTGGCCCCCACCGCGGCGCCCGGCAGCCATGATCTGGCCCGCTACGAGGTGCTGACCGGGCAGGCCACCGCGATCATCGGTTCGGAGATGTTGCGGCAACGCAGCGTCGACGAGGCCGAGGAACGGGCCCGCGGGGACTTCGTCCAGGCACTCGTGCACGGCAGCTTCTCGAGCGAACACGATATGCGGGCCAGGGCCGAACACCACGACATCGAACTCGACGCCCGGTTCGGCGTCTTCGTCGCGCCGGGCCTGCTGCCCCGCCAGGTGGACAATCCCGCCGCGAGCATGGTTCGGCTGGCCCGTTACGCGGCAGGCGTCGCCGCCCACCCGGCGGTGCACGCCTATGTCACGGTGATCGGCGATGTGCTCGTCGTCGTTCGCACGCTGCGCAGCCAGGACGGTGCGGCCATGCGTGCGGAGATGACCGAGTACGCCCAGGCCATGTCGCTCGAGCTGGAGCGACGCCGGGGGGTGCGGGCGCCGGTGGCCTACGGCCGTCCTGCCAACGGCGCCGCCGAGGTGCGGGAGGGTTACCGGGAGGCGCGCGTCGCACTCGGTATCGCGCGCCGGCTGCACCGCACCGGCGCGACCTCGTATCAGGATCTGCGGGGTTTCACCGTACTGGCCCAGGTGTCGGAGACCGAACAGAGCCGTCGACTCGTCCGAGATACCTTGGAACCGTTACGGTCCGGGCCCGACCTGCTGGAGACACTCGGCGCGTATCTGACCGAGGGCGGCAATGTGAATGCGACGGCCAGGGTGCTCAACGTGCACCGCAACACCATGCTGGCCAAGCTGGACCGGATCTCGCGGTTGCTCGAGATGGACATCCGGGTGCCCGAGAACCAGTTCACCGTGTGGCTGGCGATCCGCCTCGATCTGCTCGACGAGGTGCATTCGGCGATCGACCGCGAAGCCAGCTTCCGCTGATCACACCGGCCGCGGGTCGGGGCCGACGAAGGACCCGGCCAGCCCGAGTGCCGCCACCACCGCGCATGCGGCGAACACCGCCGGGTAGGCGGACGGGTGCACCGCGTGGCCCAGAGCGACCCCAACCCACGCCGCGCCGCATGCCGAGCCGGCGAATCGGACCAGGTTGAACACACCCAGCCCGGTTCCCTGGCCACCGGCAGGCGAGCGCGTGGCGCCGGTGGCCGCCGGGGTCTGCACCAGTGCGATACCGACCCCGCCGGCGATCAGCGCGACGATCAAAGCGGGGAGCACAAGCCGGTCCTGCGCGAGAACGCCCGCCATCCCCACCTGGGCGGTCAGCAACAGCACCAGACCGGTGCGCAACACCCTCCTCGGCCCGAGCCGGTCCTGCCACCTGCCCACCGCCGGGCCGAGGATCACCATCGCGGCGGGCACCGTGAACAACACGATGCCCGCGGCGGAGATCGACACCGAGTGACCAACCAGATACAGCGGTACCGCCAGCAAAGTCGCTCCGAGACAGAACATCTGGGCGAAGGCCGCCAGGCAGCTGCGGGCGAACCTGGACTCGCCGATCAGCCGGACGTCGACGAACGCGCTGCGGACCCGCAGGCAGTGCCGGCCGAACCAGGCCAGTGTGACGAGGCCCGCGCACACCGTGCCGGCCGCCAGCCAGCCGGTGACATCGGGCCGTGACACCACAGCCAGCCCAAGCATCAGCAACGCCGAACCGACGGTCAGCGCGGCCGCGCCCGCCAGGTCGAACGGCATCCGGGTGCCGGGATAGCGCGGCACATAGCGCAACGTCCCGGCGAATCCCGCCAGCGCCAGCGGCACCAGTGGAACGAAAACCCAGCGCCATCCCCAGGTGTCGGCCACCAGGCCGCCCAGGCTGGGACCGACGGCCTGGCCGATCCCGTTCGCCGACGCCCACGCTCCCATCGCCCGGCCCCGGCGGTCACCGGAGAACATCCACGCGACCAGCCCCATCACGGCCGGGGAGAGCGCGGCCGCGGCGACCCCGCCCACCGACCGCCACGCGATCAGCAGTCCCAGCGTCGGCGCGGTCGCGGCACCGATCGCGCATACCGCCGTCGCGAGCATCGATGCACAGTAGACCCGCCTGCGGCCGAACCGGTCGCCGAACCACCCGGCCAGCGGTATCGTCGCGGCGAAGCAGACCAGGAAGCCGACCACCACGAACACACCGTTGCCCAGTGGAGCGTCGAACTCATCGATGATCGCGTCGAGCGGCACATTGACGACGTTGTTGCTGAGCGTGCCCACCACCGTCCCCGCGAGCAGGGCCGCAAGGCCCAGCGGGGTGCCGTCGTCCCGCGCCGTCGGCATCGGGCCGGGCGGGGTGGCGGAGCGAATGTGGGTCATGGGGTGCGCAACCATCCTCGTGGTGAACGAAATACGACGTGAGCCAAGGGTTTCCATCCCGTCCCTGGCACTGTCTCACCGGAGCGGCTTCCGGTGGGCGATCCGGACCGGAGATGGTGCACAGGGGAATGCCGTGCGGTGTGGGCATCCTAACCCGCCGCTCCCCGGCAGCGACGCCGGAGAGCGCCACCCCCGACCGGGCCGGACGTGACATCGCAAAACGTTACGTCATGGAAACCGGGCGGTACCCCGAGGACAAGTTTCGAACACACTGCACATAGTGAGGCGGTCGCGGCTGTGCACTGTTGTCGTTGACCCACGTCGCGACCGCGCCGACCATTCCAGCATCAGACTGCACAGCCCCCAGCAGTTCAACGAGAGGTCCCGCTTTGGACACCCACCTCACCGCGGCGCACTGGATCTATCTGGCAGGCATCGTCGTCATCTTGCTCACGATGGCGGCCCGCAAGAACATCGTCGTACCCGCGGTCACCGCGACCCTGCTGACGGCCTGGGCGTTCTCCGGCAGCCTGATCACCGGGCTGTCGTCGATCTTCAACGCCAGCCTCACCGCGGCGAAGGAACTGTTCAACATATTCCTGATCATCGCGATCGTGACCGCGATGCTGGGTGCGCTGCGCGAAATGGGCGCGGACCGGATGATGGTCACCCCGTTCCGCCGGGTGATGCGAGCGGGCACCAGCAGCTTCGTCGTGCTGGCGGTCGTCACCTATGTGATCTCGCTGTTCTTCTGGCCGACCCCGGCGGTTCCGCTGGTCGGCGCGGTCCTCATCCCGGTCGCCATCCGGGCCGGCCTCTCCCCGCTCTCGGTCGGCATGGTGATCGCCATCTCCGGGCAGGGGATGGCGCTGTCGTCGGATTACATCATCAAGGTCGCGCCGGGTATCTCGGCGAAGGCCGCCGGGGTCAGCGCCGACGCGGTCGCCGACAAGGCCATGGTGCTGTCCCTGATCGTCGGGGTGACCGCGCTGATCATCACCTACCTCATGCAGCGCCGCACCTGGCGTACCCCCTCACCGGAACTGCTGATGGAATGGGAGAACGCGGCGGACCGCCGCGGCGGAACGGACGCCGAAGCGCCGTCGGGCGGGGGTGCCGCACCGACGACCACCCCGGCTCCGCCCGCGACCGGGCCGCTCGGCACGGGCGGCGCGACGGCCGCCGCGACCACCACCGTCGTTCTCACCGAGCCAGAAGAACCCGCCCCGGCTCCACGAAAGAAGTTGTCGGCCAAGGTCTTCGCCCTCCTCGTCCCGCTGGTCTACCTGGCGTTCATCGTGTACCTGCTGCTGGGCAAGTTCACCACGGCGGTACCCCCGCTCAAGGGCGGTGACGCGGCGGCCATCGTCGGTGGTCTGGCCGCGATGCTGCTGTTCGCGGCATCGGCCACCAACGACAAACGCAATTTCCTGGAGACCTCCTCCCAGCACGTGGTGGACGGACTGGTGTTCGCGTTCAAGGCCATGGGGATCGTGTTGCCGATCGCGGGGTTCTTCTTCATCGGCAACGGCGACTTCGCCGCGGCGATTCTCGGGATGCCCGCCGACGCGAAGGGCCCGGCGTTCCTGTTCGACCTCATCACCGCCGCCCAGTCGCATCTGTCGCCGAATCCGGTGATCACCGCGTTCGCGGTGCTGTTCGTCGGCCTGATCGCCGGTTTGGAGGGGTCGGGTTTCAGCGGGCTGCCGCTGACCGGGTCCCTGTCCGGAGCGCTCGGCCCGGTGGTGGACATGGATCCGGCGACCCTGGCCGCGATCGGACAGATGGGCAATATCTGGTCCGGCGGCGGAACCCTGGTCGCGTGGTCCTCGCTGGTCGCGGTCGCCGGTTTCGCCCGGGTACCGGTGCTGAGCCTGGCCCGCAAATGCTTCCTGCCCGTGATGACGGGGTTGGTGCTGGCCACGGCAGTCGCGATCGTTATCTTCTGAAGAATGCTGCGACTGGACAATTCGCGTCTGGAACTGATCGCGATGATCGCGCTGACCTTCGTCACCGGCATCGTCGACGCGGTCGGCTACCTCGGACTGGATCGGGTTTTCACCGGCAATATGACCGGCAACATCGTGATCCTCGGCATGGGCGTCGCGGGTGCGGACGAACTGCCCGTACTCGGCCCGGCGATCGCACTGGCCGGGTTCACCGCGGGGGCGCTGGCCGCGGGGTTGGCGGTGCGCCATCGGCCGGCCTCCGGCTGGGACACCCGCATCACCGTCCTGCTCACGCTCGGGGCCGCGGTGCTCCTGATCCTGACGGTCGGGTTGGCCATCGGCGGTGACGATCCCGGACGCACCGGACAGATCGCGACCGCGACCGCGACCGCGGCGGTGATGGGTCAGCAGGCGATGGTGGCCCGCGCCCTGGCGGTCAAGGATATGACCACGGTGGTGGTCACCTCGACGCTGGCGAGCCTGGCCGGGGAAACCTGGGCGCGCGGTGCGGCGCATGGCCCGCTGGCCACCGTGTTCAACCGCCGGCTCGGCGCGATTCTGGTCATCTTCCTCGGTGCGGTCACCGGCGCGGTCCTGCTGCGGCTGCACATCGCGGTGCCGTTGGGGCTGGCCGCCGGGCTCACCTGTCTGGTCGTGCTGGCGGGACATCTGCGCCTGCACCAACGGGTTTCGGCCCGGCAGGCCGCCTAGTCCCCGGCCTAGTCCTTGGAAAAGGCAAGCGCCAGGGTGGCTTCCACGTCCTCATAGGGCGTACCGGACAGATCGACGGTGACCTGGGCGATGGTGCCGCCGGTGAATCCGAAAGGCGCCCGGTAGCTCTGCGACACCGCCGACCCGGTGTTGCGGCCGACGGCGATCCCTCCGCCGGCGAGCGCGAACATACCCGGATGGGTTTGCATATCCGGCAGTTCGGCCACCGCTGCATCGTCGACGAACAGGGTGGTGACCCCGACGGGCGTGTGGCTGCCCTCGACCGTGCCGGTGCGCTCGAACTGGACGCCCAGGATGTGGCGGCCCGGCGGGACCGGGTCCGGCGAGGTCAACAGCTGCTCGCGTTCGCCGAGGAAGTTGTAGACGTAGTGCAGGTGCCCGTCGGCGATGAACAGCACATGCCCGCCGTGCGCGCCGCCCTGTTTGAACAGCACGCCACCGGCCTCGGCGCTGTCCACGCTGACTTCGGCCAGCACCTTGAACGACTGCCCGCGCAGTTCGGCGGCGGCCCCGAGCCCGACCTCGGCGGTGTTCGGATAGTAGGTGTAGGTGGTGCGCTCGCCGGCCAGATAGGGCCGCCACCGGGTCATGGTGTCCATCATGTTCAGATCGGCCAGCGGCAGCCCGTTGTACTTGTCGGCCTCGCTGAACCACAGTGCCTTGAGCTCGTCGAGTTTGTCCGGCCGCTCGGCCGCCAGGTCGCGGCACTGACTTCGGTCGGATTCGATGTGGAACAACTCCCAGCGGTCGGCGTCGAAATGCGACCAGCCCGACGGCGTCGCGGCGTGCACGGTGTTGGCGAACCAGCCCTGGTGCCAGATTCCGCGGGTGCCGAGCATGGTGTAGAACTGGGTCTCTTTCCCGGTGGGCGCCGCCGGATCGGCCAGGGCCACTTTGAAACTGACCCCGTCCAGCGGTTTCTGCGGGATGCCGCGGACCAGTGCGGGTGGCGTGATATCGAGCAGGTCGTAGACGGTGGGGGTGATGTCGCAGACGTTGACGTAGTTGTCGCGGACCTCGCCGTGCGCCGCAATACCCTTGGGCCAGGAGATGATTGCGGTGTCGGCGATACCTCCCTCGTGGGATGCGTAGCGTTTGAACAGCTTGTAGGGCGTGTTGAACGCCATCGCCCACCCGATCGGGTAGTGGTTGTAGGTCTGCGGCCCGCCGAGGCGGTCGATGAATTTGAGGCCTTCCTCCGCGGTGTCGATGTAGCCGTTGAAGAACTTGGTCTCGTTGACCGACCCGTTGGGCCCGCCCTCGCCGCTGGCCCCGTTGTCGGAGATCACCACGATGATGGTGTCGTCGAGCTGGCCGGACTCTTCGAGATAGTCGAGGATGCGTCCGATCTGGTCGTCGGTGTAGGACAGGAACCCGGCGAACACCTCGGCCATCCGGGCGAACAGCCGTTTCTCCTCATCGGACAGCGTCTCCCACGGCCGCACGGTGTCCTGGGCCGGCCAGGGTTCACCGTTCGGGCCGGTGGTCTCCGAGTAGGGGTTGATCGGGGACAGCTCGGTGTCGGGCGGCACGATGCCGAGTCGTTTCTGGTTATCCAGCACGATCTCGCGGTACCGCTCGTAGCCCATGTCGAACCTGCCGGTGTAGCGGTCCGCCCACTCCTTGAACACGTGGTGCGGGGCGTGCCCGGCGCCGGGGCACAGGTAGGAGAACCACGGCTTGTCCGGTGCGATCACCTTCGCGTCCCGGATGAATTCGATGGTCTTGTCCGCGAGGTCCTTCGACAGGTGGTAGCCGTCCTCCGGCGTGGCAGGCGGATCGACCGGATGGTTGTCGTAGACCAGATCCGGGTACCACTGGTCGGTCTCGCCGCCCATGAATCCGTAGAACCGCTCGAATCCCCGCGAGCACGGCCAATGCCTTTTGGTGGCGGCCAGATTGGACTCCTCCAGCGGAGTCAGATGCCATTTGCCGACGCAGTAGGTGTTGTAACCGTTCTCGGCGAGCACCTCGGACAGCAGCGCGGTGTCGAACGGAATCCGGCCGTTGCAGTTGGGGAATCCGTCGGTGAATTCCTCGATGGTGGCCATCCCGACCGTCGTCGCATTGCGACCGGTGAGCAGCGACGCCCTGGTCGGCGAGCACAGCGCGGTGGTGTGGAACTGCGACAGCCGCACCCCGCGTTCGGCGATGCGGCTCATGGCCGGCATGTCGACCAGACCGCCGAAGCAGTCCCAGGTGGCGATGCCGGTGTCGTCCCACACCAGATAGAGCACATTGGGCGAGTTCTCGGTCGCGGTCGGGGCGGCGTACGGCGCCCAATCCGGTTCGGAATCCCTGATGTCGAGTGCGATCTTGCCGTTGAACTCGGTTGCCATGGCGCCTCATCCCGGTCGGTCAATCGCCGCCGAGATGGGCGATCCGCCCGGAGACTACACCGGCTGACGGTCGGCCGGGCGGGAAACCGGGGACGCCGGGCGCGGCGTTTGCCGGTGCAACCAGCGCTGCAGCACCAACAGCGGCACCGTCCAGCCCAGCCAGGCCCCGAGGCCGGCCATCGCCCACGTGAAATGCTGCTCGTTCCCGCCAAAGACGCTGTCGCGCAACGGGTCGAAAACCGTGAACAACACCGGTGTCCAGATCCGGTTGGTGATGATCGAGAAGGCCAGGACCGCGCTGCGCAGCAGCTGGCGCCGGTGCCTGCCGAACCGGCGGTTGCGGGCGGCGACGAATCCGTCGACGGTGAACCACAACCACAGCGCCGAGAGTACGACATTGCTGGCGGCCACCACCGGACCGAACGGCGCAGCCGCACCGATCACCAAGGCGCACAACGCCGCCGGCACGGCGGACCAGACATAAACCCGGCCGGTGCGGCGGTGCAGTGCGGGGTGACGGCGACGCAGCCCCGGCCAGATCTGCGCAACGGCGGCCACCATCGCCACGCTGCCGAGCAGCACGTGCGCGACGAGCAGCGGGTAGTGCCAGGCGAACATCGCGGGCACGCGGGTGCCACCGGTGAAGTAGGGCGGCAGCGAGTAGGCGAGGAAGACCCCCACGACGGCCGCCAAGGCGATCGCGAGGCCGACCCGACTCCTGGATGCGTATGTCATACGCAAAAGGGTATGTCATACGCATCCTGGCTGCCACCCGGTTTACCCTGGATCTCGATGGCCGACGATGAACTGCCCCGCGCGCTACGCCTGCTGTGGCAGGTACCGGACCCGCCGCGCCGTTCGCGCGGGCTCACCCGGGAAGCGATCGTCGCCGCCGCGATCGAGCTGGCCGATTCCGACGGCCTCGCCGCGGTGTCGATGGCGCGGCTGGCCGAACGGCTCGGCTGCGGGACGATGTCGCTGTACCGGCACGTGGCCAGCAAGGACGAGCTGGTGACGTTCATGGTCTCCGACGGCCCAGGACCGGCCCCGAAACCTGCCGCGGCACCGGGTTGGCGTGCCGCGCTGGAGAATTGGGCCATCGGCCTGTGGGAGGTCTATCACCGGCATCCGTGGATTCTGCAGGCCGCACCGTCGGGGCCGCCTGCCGATCCCGGCCAGCTGACCTGGCTGGACGCCGGTCTGGCGACCCTGGCGACGACCACGATGACCGAACGCGACAAATTGGCGGCCGTCGTGGCGGTTCTGCATTTCGTGCGCGGCGCCGCCGCGCTGGCCATCGACGATCCCGACGGCGACGACGGCACCTTCCCCGCACTCCTGCGCCGACTGGTCGATGCCGAGCGGTTTCCCGCCCTGGCCGCCGCTATCGCGGGCGGGGCCTTCGACGGCGGCCCCGACGATCCTTATGCGACCTTCCGCCTCGGCCTGACCCAACTCCTCGACGGCGTCGGCGTGACCGTGGCAGGCACCGGACGCTGACCGGCGCCCGCCCGGCCGACTGGCCGTGTGTGTTAAATTCTGGCCATGCGGCCAGAAAATAGACTAGATGGTCAACAGCGGTCGTTCATCGAGGAGGCCCGGCGTCGCCAGATCATCGCCTCGGCGGTCGAGGTCCTCTCCGAGGTCGGTTACGGCAACGCGTCGTTGGCCCGGATCGCCGAGCACGCGGGCATCTCCAAAGGCGTCATCTCCTATCACTTCGCCGGCAAGGACGACCTGATGACCCAGGTCGTCATCCAGTTGTTCGTATCGGGCGCCGAATACATGGCGCCGTTCCTCGAGGCCGCACAAGGGTGCCGAAACCAGCTGCGCGCCTACATCGAATCGAATCTGGCCTACATCGAGGCCAACCGGGCCTTCGTGGCCGCGATGACCGAGGTCGTGTTCAATCTGCGCGACGCCGACGGCGCCCCGAAGTTCATCAACTCCGGCAACGACGACGAGATGATCGCTCCCCTGGTCGAGCTCCTCGCCGACGGCCAACGCACCGGCGAGTTCGGTGCATTCGACCCGACCGTCACCGCGAAGCTGATCCGCGACAGCATCGACGGCATCGCCGGGCGGGCGGTACGCGAACCCGACTTCGACGTCGCCGCCTACACCGCGGCACTGACCCGGCTGTACGAATCGGCCACCGCGAAGGACGATCAGCCGTGAGCACCTCCACCCTCACCGAGACCTCCGAATCGACGTTGCCGCGGTTTGCCACCGCGGGCGTCGCGTTCATCACCACGGTCGCGTCGACGGCCCTGCTGATATTCCTCGGCCAGTACGGCTATTTCGGCGATGAGCTGTACTTCCTGTCGGCCGGACGCCGGATGTCGCCGAGCTACGCCGACCAGGGCCCGCTGCTGCCGCTGATCGCCCACGTGATGGACGGCATCGCTCCCGGCTCGCTGTTCGCGCTACGGATCCCGGCGGTACTCGCCACCGCCGGGGCCATCGTGGTGAGCGCCCAGATCGCCCGCGAGTTCGGCGGCGCCCGCACCGCACAGCTGCTCACCGCAACCGGATACGCGACGTCGCCGTTTCTCCTCGCCCAGGGCGCGCAACTGTCCACCAATGTGATCGACATCCCGCTGTGGACGCTGATCACCTGGCTGCTGGTGCGCTGGGCCCGGACCCGTCACGATGCGCTGCTGATCTGGGCCGCCGTGGCCACCGCAGCGGCGCTGCAGGTGAAATGGCTGACCCCGTTCCTGTGGTTGGCGGTCGGCCTGGCGGTGCTGGTGTCCGGACCGCGAGAGTTGTTGCGTCGCAGGGCGCTATGGCTGAGCGCGGCCGTCGTGGCGGTCAGCTTCGTGCCGAGCCTGATGTGGCAGGACCGCAATGGCTGGCCGCAGTTGTCGATGGGCGACGTGGTCGCTGCCGAGGGCGACGTCGTCGGCGGCCGGCTGCTGTTCATCCCGACGGCGATATTCGTCGCCGGCGTGCTGGGCGGCGTGCTGCTGCTGTGCGGAGTGTGGGCCCTGCTGCGCTTCGAACCGTTGCGCGAGTACCGATATTTCGGCCTCACGGTGCTTGCGCTGTTCGTCGTATTCCTCGTGCTCGGCGGCCGGGCCTACTACGTCGCCGGGGCCTACCCGGTGGCGATGGCGGCCGGTGCGGTGTGGCTGACCCACGATGTGCGGCGTTGGAAGCAGATCACCGCGGTACCGTTGGTGGCCGTATCGACGGCGTTGGCCGCGTGGTCCCTACCCTGGCAACCGGAACGCGATATCGCCCCCGCGCCGGATTCCGAGGATCTGACGATTCTGCTGTACGGCAGGTTCGGCTGGCCCGATCTGAACGAGGCCACGGCACGTGCCTACCGCGGGTTGAGCCCCGGCGAGCGTGCCCACGCCGTGGTGATCGCCGACTCCTACTGGCAGGCCAGCGCCCTGGACAACTACCGCGGCGGTTATCTGCCCGCGGTGTACTCCCCCAGTCGGGGCTGGGGATACTTCGGCGCCCCACCGGATTCGGCGACGACGGTGCTGTTCGTCGACCAGAGCCCGGACACCGCCACCACGCTGTGCGCCCACACACAACCGGTCGGCCGGGTGGATGCCCGGCTGGGATATTCGGGCGTCACCAAAGATGTGACGATCTGGAAGTGCACCGGGCCGCTGCTGCCGTGGTCGAAGGTGTGGCCGTCGCTCATGCGGATGGACTAGTTCCCACCGCGAGCAGACATGTGGGTACCCCATTTCACGGGTTTTCGGGTACCGGGGCGTCTGCTCGCCGGAGATGGCCGGCGTCCAGCCGGGCGGCGATACCGTCGAGCAGGAGGTCGAGCGCCGCCTCGCACGCGCTTCGCCGCATCGATTCGTCGAGCAGGTGGCTGGTGGCCGCGATGTTCGGGTGCGTCTCGGCGGGCAACTCCCCGTAGGTGTCGCGCCAGGTGTTGTCGTCGCGCTCCCGGCGCTCGGCCGGCAGCGCCTCGAAGGCCGCGTCGAGTGCCGCGAATCCCAGCATCTGGTCGATGAACGCGTGATAGACCTCGACCGCCTCCCGCTCGGCGAACCCGGCCGACCGCAGCAGCCCCAAAACCGTTTCGATGACCTGGATCTCGTGGGCTCCGCCGCTCACCCGGCTGGCCGCCAGCACCCCGGCCTGCGGGTGGGCGAGATAGATCCGGTGGACCCGCAGACCGAGCTCCCGCATGTCTTCGCGCCAGTGCCCGGTCGGTTCCCAGTCCTGCACGACGCGGCGCAGAAGTTCCTCGGTGATGGCCAGCACCACGTCCTCGATGCCCCGGAAGTAGCGGTACAGCGCGGTCGGGTCGGCGCCGAGAGCGGTGCCCAGACGCCTGACGGTCAGGCCGGCCGCGCCGTGGTACGTCAGCACCCGCAGCGCGGCCTCCACGATCACCTGTTCGGACAGGACCACGCCATGCTTGGTCGATCGTCGTCGCGTCCGAGGCGACTGGGACTTCATGGTTCGGCCCATCGCATTACCCTCCGGGCGCTTACGTCAACGCCTGGGCCATGCTAAGCGACGAGGTTGTTCACCCGCTCACGAATCGAACCCCAGCCCGAGCGAATCGAGGGTTTTCAGCAGCGCGTTGCGGCGCCCCTGCCGGTGGTCGGCGCGGTCCAGCGACCAGCGGGTCGCCTGAATCCCGACCGAGGCCAGCGGTTCCGGCGGGAACGGCAGCGGAGTGGACTTCACCATGTCGAGCTCGGTGCGGGCCGTCGGGGTGCCCGCGAACCGGTCGAGCAGGACCTCGGCGGCGAATCGCGTCGCCGCCACCCCGAGCCCGGTGAACCCCGCGGCATATCCGACCCGGCCACCGTGCGCGGACCCGAAGAAGGCGCAGAACCGCGTTGACGTGTCGATCACTCCGGCCCAGCGATGGGTGAAGCCGATGTCCTCCAATTGCGGGAACGTCGTGTAGAAGTGCCCGGCGAGGCGCCGGTAGGTGGCGTCGCGATCCTCGTAGCGGGGCCGGATCCGGCCTCCGAAATGGTAGATCGCGTCATACCCGCCCCACAGGATGCGGTTGTCCTTGGACAACCGGTAGTAGTGGAACTGATTCGACATATCACCGATGCCCTGCCGGTTGCGCCAACCGATCTCGGCCAGTTGGGCATCGGTCAGCGGTTCGGTCATCAGGGCATAGTCGTAGACCGGCACCGTGTGGTAGCGGTATCGCTTCAACAGTGACGGAAACCCGTTGGTGGCCAGGATCACCCGGTCGGCGGGCACCGACACCCGCTCGGTGCGCACCGCCAACGGCCCGCCGCGGCGATCCGGCCCGATGCCCAGCACCTTGCTGTGTTCGTAGATCTCCACACCGAGTTCGGCAGCGGCACAGGCGAGTTCGCCCGCCAGCTTGGCCGGGTGAACCAGCGCGGCGCTGTCCTTGGACCACACCCCGGCCAGATAGGTGGGTGAATCGACCTCGGACCGCATGGCCTGGCGGTCGAGGTAGACCTGCCCCGGTCGCACCGGGGCCGCGGCCAACCCGGCGGCCTGATGGGGCTCGACCGCGACCGAGATCGAGCCGGTCCGTTCGAAGTCGCAATCCAGACCCAGTGTGTCGACGGACTTCTCGATGGCGTCGAGGTTTTCCATCCCCAACCGGTCGAGCACGTCGATCTCGTCGGGCCAGCGACGGCGGCCGTTCTCGACACCGTGGGTGAGCGACGCCTCGACGAATCCGCCGTTGCGCCCGGAGGCCGCCCACCCGATCGTCTGCCCTTCGAGCAGGGCCACCCGCAGGCCCGGGTCGCGCTGTTTTGCCCGCAGCGCCGACCACAGACCGGTGTACCCGCCGCCGACCACCACGATGTCGTAATGCGACGTCGTGCGGGTCAGCGCCGGATAGCCGGGCGCGGCGGGTACATCGTCGAGCCAGAAGGGCTGCAGCACGGTGTTGGCCAGCGAGCGGTCGATGAGGCCTGGAGCGGGAACGGTTCGTTCGAAAACGGTTTGCACGATTCTTCCTGGGTGATGACGTAGCACCAAGTAAGAACCATTCGCGGCGTTAGCTCAAGAGTGTTGACATAAGCGGTCACCCCGGCCGTTCAGCGGCCCCCGGCTTCTTCGGCGAGCAGACGCGGCGGTACCCCATTTCGT